>DATAMV010000091.1:0-4501 GCA_036266515.1 Candidatus Saccharimonadia bacterium | reverse complement strand
GAGATAGTCGCCCTTGCCACCCAGTGAGTTCACGTAATGGGCGAAGCTTGTGCCTCCATGTGCGATCCCGGCGGTCATGATGTCGCGCAGCGCCGAATGCAGCCGCTTCACCTCGGCCGCCGTTAAACTACCAGCCGCACGCGCCGGGTGGATTTTGGCTAGATGCAGCGATTCATCGGCGTAAATATTGCCAATGCCGGCCGCAGACGATTGGTCCAAAATCACAGACTTCACCGGCGCTTTAGCATGACGCGCTAGCTGGGCGGCCAGATATTCCCCCGTAAATGCCGCGTCTAGCACCTCCGGCCCCAACCGCGCCACCAACGCGTCGCGCCCCACTTCTGCAGCCTCTACCAGCTTGATCCAGCCAAATTTGCGCTGGTCATTAAAAAACAGCTGGTCTCCAGATTCAAACGTGAACACCACCCGGGTACTTTTATCCGGCAGCGGGTCACCCATACTCTCGCTGGGGTGGCCGCCCGCGTAGCGCTCACCGTCGGCCAGCACCAGCACCATTTGGCCGGTCATCTTGAGATGAAACATCATCACCTGCCCATTCGCAAGCTCAATCATCAGCACCTTGGCCCGGCGCGTCACGGCCGAGATTTTCTGCCCCATCACTAGCCGCTGGATCGCCTCGCTCCCCGCCGGAAAACTCTTGGTCCACTGCACATTCACGGTAGCGATTGTTTGACCGGTAATCTTCGCTTCCAGCCCGCGCCGAATTGTCTCTACTTCTGGCCCTTCCGGCATAATTCCCCTATTTCTGCGGTTGTTGCCGCTGCCACGCCCGGTAGCTCGTCCAGTCCTGCACCGATTTGAGCACCGTGCCGCGTGCGTATGTTTCAGATGTAATAGGCCGGAAATCCTCTTCGCGTACCATTTGCGGCGTCTCGGCCAAAAAGTCTTCCATGAGCACTAGGCCGCCCTGCACTCCACGCCGCACGCTTTGAACCGCGTATACCCGGTGTACGCCGCTCGGACTCGGTTTATCGTGCTCAAATTCAATCCGCGCCGCTTCACCAGCCGGAGCCAGGTCCGGATTCAAGATCGAAAGCCGGCACTGATTCATCAGCTTATCTTCACCCGGCGCATCGATCGTAAGCTGTTTACCCACTTCCGGACCGCCTGGGAGCTTAAGCACCCGCACGCCCTTGGTCTCGGCACTCACGGCCTCGGCAATGAGCGTGACAATTTCCTGGCACACGGCGCCGAGCAGAATGTTATCTGAAGCTGGGCCGCTCATTCATGCTCCTCCGACGCAAACGGCCGCACTACTTCGACTTCACGGATATTTTCAGCCGCTTTTACAATATCTATCGACCACAGAGCCTGCTCACTCGTCATACCTAGAGCTCCCCCCAGTTCTTACCGACTGCCGTATCAACGGACAGCGGCACTCCAAGATCAATCACACCCTCCATTACCTCTTTGAGCATGGCCGCCACGTCATCTGCCCGGTCCTCGGGACACTCCACGATTAGTTCGTCGTGAATTTGCAGCAACAGCTGCGACTTGCCCCATTCGCCGGTCGCGAGCTTTTCGCTCACCGCAATCATGGCAAGTTTATAAATGTCGGCCGCCGAGCCCTGGATCGGCACATTCACAGCCACGCGCTCCTCTTGTTGGCGGACGATGTAATTGTTGGTCTGAATGGCTGGGCATGGCCGCCTCCGGTCAAAAATTGTAGCCGTATACAGCTCCTCGTACGCCATCTTCTTGGTAGCCTCAATCCATTCTTTGAGCTTCGGTCGGACCTGGAAGTAACGGTCGATAAAGCCCTGGGATTCCTTCATGTCCATGCCCGTTGCCACCGATAAGCCATGTGCACTCATTCCGTATAGCACGCCGAAATTCACGGCCTTCACTGCAGCCCGCTGGTCCTTTGTAACTTGATCGAGCGGCACATTATAGAGCTCCGCCGCAGTCGTGGCATGCAGGTCCATGCCTTTCTTGAATGTCTCGATCATGTCTTTGTCGCCGGCCATAGCCGCCGCCACCCGCAACTCAATCTGCGAGTAGTCGGCGCTCACCAATGCACGGCCCTTGGGCGCCACAAACGCGGTTCGGATTTCGCGCCCCAGCTCAGTGCGCACGGGAATATTCTGCAAATTCGGATTGTTTGAACTCAGGCGTCCACTGGGAACCAGGGCCTGGCTAAAGTTCGTATGCACACGTCCGTCCGCCGCCACCTGCTCGGGCAGCGCAGTCACATAGGTATTCATCAGCTTTGTGACCTCGCGGTATTGCATCACCAGCCCTACCATCGGGTGCGCATCCTTGAGTTTCTCAAGTTCGGCCGCCGCGGTGCTTAGGCCGGTCTTGCCTTTCTTAACCCCATCAGCCTTAAGGCCCAACCGCCCGTACAAAATCTGGCCGAGCTGGGCCGGCGAATCAATGTTGAATTCTTCACCGGCATGGTCGTAAATCTGTTCTTTGAGCCGACCAATATCTTTCGTAAGTCGTTCGCCAAACTTCTCTAGGAAAGCTGTATCCAGTTCAATTCCCGCAAGTTCCATCTCGGCCAGGATTCCCACGATCGGCCATTCCACCTCAGTGGCCAGCCGCTCCATGCTCCAACCCCATTCATTGAGCTTGGAGTATTTGTGAAGCCGCTCCTTGAGTCGTCCGTACAGCCGCCAACTCATATCGGCGTCCTCAGCCGCGTAAGTGGTGGCATCCTCAATGAGAGCCTGGTCAAAAGTTTTCTGGGTCTTCTTGTCTAGGCCAATCAATTCACTGATGGGGATCATCTCGATACCCAGCTCACTAAACGCCATATCATCGAGCGATTGCGAACGCCCAGCCGAATTGAGCAAAAACCCAGCGATCATGGTATCAAAGACAATTCCGGCCGTATGAACGTCGTATTTGCGCAACATTTCATAGTCGAACTTGATATTATGACCGACTTTGCCAATTTTTGGGTTCTCCCAAATGGGCTTAAGCCGGGCGACCACATCCTCGCGCCGCAGTTGGGTTCCATTCACATGCGCCACCGGAATGTAGTAGGCCTCGCCTTCCTGAAATGCCACCGAAATACCCACCAAGTCCGCCACGAGCGTATTCACGCCGGTCGTCTCCGTATCGAATGCAAATACCTCAAGCGACTCTAGCTTTCCCGCCAGCTCCTCCAGGTCATCCTTAGTAGCCACCGTGTGGTACTTCACGGTCTTGAGATGCTCGCGGTTCTTCTTGACCGTCTCGCCCGTGTCATCACCAAACAGCGTCAGCGCCCCGGTCCCAACCGCAGCCACAGCCGCCACCGGCTTACCGGTCTCCACTGCCTCAAGTACCGGCAGCTTGTTCATGAGACTCTTAAACTCCAGCTTCCGGAACAATTCGCGCAAATGGCCATAGTCATGTGGCCGGAGCTTTGCCTCCTCCAGGTCCAATTTTACAGGTGCATCACATACAATTACACTGAGTTTTCGGCTCAGGTAAGCCATATCCTTCGCGACCCGCAACTTCTCACCTACACTACCCGTGATCTCATCCGCGTGCTCATAAATGCCCTCGAGTGTTTTGTATTCGGCCAACAGCTTGAGCGCGCCCTTTTCGCCGATGCCCTTCACGCCCGGAATATTATCGCTCGTGTCACCTACTAGCGCCTTGTAATCAATAAATTGCTGGGGAGTCAGCCCGTACCGCTCCTGCATCTTGGCCAGGTCATAGCGCGTGGGCTCGAGGCCCCGCGGGTTAAACATATCCACGACCGTCGATTTATCAATCAGTTGCAGCTGGTCCTTGTCGCCCGTCGCGATCACAATATCCAGATCACCCCGCTCCTCCGCCTGCCGCGCTAGCGTCCCGATAATATCATCCGCCTCATAATTCTCCAGCTCCACCCACGGCAAATTCAGCGCCTCCACCAGCTCGCGCGTAGTCGGTATCTGCGCGTACAAATCATCCGGCTGTTTCACCCGGGTGGCTTTGTAGTCGGCATACATTTCCTTGCGGAATGTCTTGCTCGATTTGTCCCAGGCCACCACCACGTAAGTAGGCTTGAGCGCCTCCATCACCTTAAAGATAATGTTGGCAAATCCCAACACCGCATTGGTCGGAATGCCGTCACGCGTAGAAAGATGCGGAATAGCGTGATAGCCGCGGTGAAATACCGCTGAACCATCAACCAGCACCAGGATAGGCTTCTTCATGCTATCTAGTATACAAGGTAAACTAATCCCATGATTTACTTTGCTCGTCACGGACAAACCCAGGCCAATATCGATAAAATCTGCGCCGGGCGAACCTATCCGGCTCCCCTCACCGAAACAGGCCACTACCAGGCACAAGCTGAGGGTGAACGGTTAAAAGCATCTCACCTCCAAATTGACCGCATCATCTGCTCTCCGATGGAGCGAGCTCAGGATACCGCGCGCATCATTGCCGTAGCTATTGGTTTCAAGCCTACCGATATCCAGATTGACGACCGCTTAAATGAATACGATATGGGCAGCTTAGCCGGCCAGTCAGAGAATGACGTCCAGCCCGAAGAGTA
>DATAMV010000090.1:0-1513 GCA_036266515.1 Candidatus Saccharimonadia bacterium | reverse complement strand
TGGCCCGGCTGGAACTTGGGGAACGTGTATTGGGTGAACTCAATTAAGCGATTGCGGGCCTTCCGCCTCAGTAGCAACTCCTGCGCTGCTTCCTGTGGCGATATGTGCGAGGTCGTCATCGGTCAATTCATTGGCGGACTTGAGCATTTCAAAGCCGCCGCTGAGTTCAAGCGATTGCGCCGCTTTGCCGTCCAGTCGGTCGCCAATCTCCTTGATGTAGGCCAGATCGCCTTCCTTGGCCTTGGATACCAACTTGCGTGCGATTTCTTGCAATGCTTCGCGGTCTTCGGCCAATGCGCGGCGGATTGCTCCGGCCCACATATGGCCTTTAGCTGCATTGCGGTTGCCCTTGGGTGCTGCCATATCGTTTCAACGTTAAGCTATTGTTAGCCTTAGATGTTCCACGCCTCAGCATTAACCTGCTGAATCGTGATCGCGTCACTCGCGCCGGTCGTGATGCACAGGCCAACGAAGGTTGGCGTGGTCACGTCGAAACCGCTCGAAACGGTATTGACGCAAACCGCAGGAATCTGCGCGTGGCCGGTGGCGCTCAGGTTGTGAATCAGGCTGAACTCGCCCACCACGATGCCCGATGCGCTCAGGGGGCCGCGAACGATGCACTCGACTTCGCAGAAGGCTTCGTCGGCTGCCGCAGTACCGGCTGGCTTGGTGAAGCTCACCTGGGCGGTATCTGCCGTTGTGCCCGCCGTGCCGAAAGCAATGTCAATCGTGCTTGTGGCCGTGCCAGCCGCTGTCTTGGTCATGTTGAAGCGCCAGCGGAACTTCGACCCGATCTGCAATGCACCAGCGGCAGGCAGTGCGATCTGCGAGCCGGTGACGTAGGTGCGGGTTGATGCCGATGGGGCTTGGGACGTGACGCTATGGTTCGTCCAGTAGGACGAAACAAATCCGGTATCGTCTTTGGCCTTCACGCGCTTGTCCAAGCCTACGAACTGCGAGACAAGGCCGGCGGCAGGCGTCGGGATTGATCCAACGGCAATTTTGTTAAGGTCAAGTTTTGACATTAGATGATCCTCAGCGTGCTACCGACGCCAATGTAAACAGTCTGCCCGACTGGGATGGAATAGCTGTTCGTTACGATGAAGCTGTAACCGTCAGCAATGATTAGCGGTCCAGAGGTTGGAGTGAAGGGCCAACTCACGTCAGCACCCGCCCTGCAAAGTAAATGTCAATGGTCGCGGTGACGTTCGGCGTACCGGCGACCTTGACAACACGCCGGTAAAGCCTGCGTTCGTTCCGGTGGTCTGCTGGCTGAGTACGAGTGCATCAGCACTGGCCGCCACGGTGCAGTCCGTGTACTTCGTCGCCGCCGTCAGGCTGGTGTGTGTGCCGGTAGCCGCCGTGACGATGGTCGTGCCACCAGCCGCCGTGGCGGTGTAGACGCCGATGGTCGCCGTGGAACTGGCGCAGGTTGCCGAAGGGTTCGTGGTTGTAACCTTGTCGAAGATGACGCCTTTCTGTCCGCTCGGGATCGGGACAAATACTTCGCCCG
>DATAMV010000089.1:0-3259 GCA_036266515.1 Candidatus Saccharimonadia bacterium | reverse complement strand
GGCGATTTGGGGAGCGGTAATGCAGCCGCCGTTATTAAATGGGCAGCCGTCTTCCACGAACGCAAAGATGGGCTGCCGTTTGCCGTCCATTGCATCGAGAGAGCGCATTCGGTCAATCACAAAGCCATAATTGGCGCTCATGCGGCACTGGTTGGTAGGGATGCTGAGCCAGGTTTGGGACTCACCACCGCAGAGGTTGGGATCGGTGTAGAAATACATATCGGCGGACACAAAGTTGGTGTAATTATTAACGAACGCGGCCGCTTCGGCGTCGTCTTCCCACATCATCACGCCCTTGCCGTAATTGGTGTAGAATGCCCGCCCGTCGCCCTGCGGCCGTTGGCTTTTCATGGTCGCCATCGCGGTGTAGCCACATTTGCCGCCATTGTCCTGGATTGGGATGCAGCTGTTCCAGGTACTGACCGTATCGTTGTAGTGCTGGTCCCAAGCATCGTTGCCGGCGCCGTAGTTCATGTCGGCTTCGTCCGTGATGAGCCATCCCACATCTTCGCTGCCATAACCAGAAAGCGTTTCACTGGGCACGGTGTACATGCCGCCGGCGGTGCGAATGAAGCTTGGATTGCTATTGCTGGTCATCTCAATGTAGGTGTTGAGGCCGGCGGCTTTGTCGGTGTTGGCGTCGCTTTGGCTAAGTACCGACTCATACCACACGCCGACCGGGAAGAAGTTGGCGTTGTTCCAGACGGCGGCTTTGGAAAAATTCCCGTAGTAACTGGGGCCGCCCTCCCAGGGTACGCGCGGAAGGCTTAGACTAACGGTGCCGCCGGGGGTAGGCGTAGGCGTGGGTGTCGCGGCCTGTCCAAACACCACCATGTGCCCGCCCACGGCCGAGGCGTTCGTCACCACGCCAGCATTGCCGCTGAGGGTGGCGCTGCTCAACACATAGCCTGCTCCCGGACCGGCGGCCTGGATGAATGTAACCACCAATCCCCCCACCATCACAAACACACCCAGAAACACCGTGAGCCGGTGCGGCGAGAATTTTTGGCCGGATGTGAGAATTTTGCCTTGGTTCAGGAATTCTTTCACTGGATTTATTATAAAGCTTTTGTTTCGCTGGGGCATTTATAATATGCATATGGCAGACGTAACTATTACTATCCGGGGTTTGAGTTGGCGGTGGCTGGCACTCATTATTAGTGGCGGGGTGCTCGCCGTGGCTCTGGCAGTGGGAGCGATCATCTATATTCGGGCAAACACTACCCTGGTGGGCCTGCCCCATGAGGTTTATGATTCCCTGAACTTCCCCGTATACTTCCCTCATCATCCGCCGGCTGGCTTCTCGTTCGATACCAAGTCGGTCAGCACAAAAGCCAATGTTTTAACCTATGCTTATCATTACCAAGGACAAAAACCGGTGTTCGTAAGTATCCAACCGCTTGATCCGCAGCTGGATGTAACAACATTTCGGCCGACGCGCGAAATTACACCCCGGATTGGGCATGGCTACTTAGCCGACTTTGGAAGCCGCACCACCGTAGCGGTTGTAACGGCTAAATCACTGGTGCTTATTAATTCTCCCGACGGCGTCCCAGACGGTGCCATCGAGCAATTCACCGATAGTCTCCAGCCCGTCTATTAGCGGGCGGTACTGGTGAGGCCGGTGAGCTGGAAGTAGTCCCAGTAGCAAGCGCGGGCTGTGGCTGAGGTGGCGTAGCACTGGAGGCCGGGGCTGACGGTGTTCGTGGTGTCGATCGTGACGGCGCTCACTGAGGCTGAGGTGCCGTTCATAATGAAGGTGGCAGCCGAGGTACCGGAACCTGTAGCCGTAATCCGGATCTCGAGGCGGCCCCAGCCATTCGCGGCCGGCAGGGACACGGTGCTGTTGGTGCAGGAGGCAGTGGTACCGTTGCCCGTGCAGTAACGGTAGTGAGAGTTGGTGGCGGGGTCGATCTCAAACCAAGCACCGGAGACCGGCTGGGTCGTGACGCCGCTGGTGACCGGGAACATGCCGACACGAAGCACAACCTGGTTTGAGGTGGTGTCGGCAGCTACCGTGGTCTTCATATCATAGGAAGCCCCTAGGATGAGCGAGCCGCCATTGGAGTTGCCCAAGGTAAAGCTGTTGCCGGTATTGGCACCGCCATTGGCATTTATTTGCATCACGCCGGGGTGATCAGCCGAGGGGGTAGGCGTGGTTGGGTTGAAGTTAATAGCAGCGTCAACGCCACCGATCGTAAAGCCGTGCCAGCCGAGTTGGCCGTAGGTGTTGTTGGTGCCAATGCCAGACGGGCCGGTGGTCATTTGGCCGCCCAAGAATTCATCATCAACCTCGAAGCCGCGGTCGATGGGGTTGATGCCACAGGCTTCCCAGTTGGAATCGCGGTAGCAGCGGAATTCATGGTTGTTGGAGTTGTAATACATGCCACCATTGACGCCCGTGGGGTCACCGGTGTTGGTCTTATTGCCGAGCACGAGTAAGGCACCCACCGTATCGCCAGCGGTGGGGCCGACATAGAGACGTTCATTGGTGGTGTCGACGGTCACGACCGCGACAGTGCCGGCGGAATTTAGAACCCTAAACGCGGTGGTGGTGTCGGCCTTGTTTTGGACATACACGCCAGGCTTTGTGCCGGTGCCATTCTTGTCGCCGCCGGTCAGGATTACGGCCCCACCATTGCCGTTAGTGAACGAACTGCTGCCGGCGAGGAGTTGCAAATTCTTGCCATTGTCGGTGGAGGTGTCGTCGACACCGACGTCGATAGTTGGATCGATATTGTTGCTGCTAAACGTAATCCGGTAGGGGTTGCTTACATTACAGCAGGCGCCACCAAGGAGAAGGAGGCCGTTGTAATGGCCCGGCTGGTTTGTGTCATACATGTGGAATAGTTCGCCTTGAGCGCCCTGCATGATGAGGAAGTCGGCCCGCTGCGTGGTGGAGTTATCGAATATAATCTGACCACCTTCGCCGCTGCCATTCTTGAGGCCGCCTCTGAGCGTAACGGACCCGCCGTCTGATGAGCCGGTACCGGCGGCGTCACCGCCCTGGAGCACGAGGTTGCCGCCGTCAAACGGCGAGGCACCGGCGCCGGCATTGCCGGCCTGGACGGTGAGTTTGCGGCCGGCGGCGTTGGTGGTGCGGGTGACGATATTGATGGTGCGGTCGGCGCCGTCACCAAAGCTTAGGTCCGCGGAGGGAGCGGCGGTATTGATGCCGACGCGGGCGCTAGACGTGTCGACGTCGAGTATCGCTGCCGCCGTGGAATTTTGTACCTGGAACGCCGTGGCAGAGTTGGTG
>DATAMV010000088.1:0-1568 GCA_036266515.1 Candidatus Saccharimonadia bacterium | reverse complement strand
ATCGATGGCGAAGCATCCGACGGTGATCTCGGTCCCGGCGGAAAAATCGGCACCACATTTCTCTATTCCGAGCGTACCAGCCTTTACCTGAACTACTCGCTCGAAATCGAACGCACGGACAACGATCAGCTGGTCCACAGCGGCAGCTGGGGCAATCTGGTCTCCGGCGTGAAGACGCGGCTCTCAGACAGCTCCAGCGTCTACGCCGAGGAGCGTTACCAGACTGGCGCGTCCCAGAGCGGTTTCACGCACGCTACCGGAATCAATTTGGTGACCAAGGAGCGCTGGAATTTCGGCGGCAGCGCGGAGTTCGGCAACCTGTTCGACTCTCAGACCAGCGCCGAGACTAGGTGCAAGGCAGCTGGAATCCACATGGGCTACGGGCTGGATAAGATACAGTTCTCAAGCGCAGTCGAATTTCGCCGCGACGACGCCCAACAGCCTGACCTGACCCATGTGGTACAGAGCGTGCTGCTGTTGCGTAATAACTTCAAGTACCAGCTCACGCCCAGCTGGCGCGTACTCGGCAAACTGGATCACTCCATCAGTGACAGCTCGCTCGGCGATTTTTATGCCGGCGGCTACACTCAGGCTGTGGTCGGTTACGCATACCGGCCGGTGAAGAATGACCGGCTGAACGCGCTCGTCAAGTACACCTACTTCTATAACGTCCCCACCACCGACCAGTTTGGATTGCAGAACATCGCCACCGAGTTCCTGCAGAAGAGCCACATCGCGGCGCTCGACGTTAACTACGACCTCACCGCCGCCTTTTCCGTCGGCGGTAAGTACGCGTACCGGCTGGGACAGGCGAGCCTGGATCGCGTGGATCCCACCTTCTTCAACAATACCGCGCAGCTCAGCGTATTGCGCCTGGACTACCGGTTCCTCAAGCAATGGGACAGCCTGGCCGAGGTGCGACAGCTTGGCCTCCCTGATCTCAATCAACAACGCCGTGGCCTCTTGACCGCCGTCTACCACAAGATCGGCAAGAATCTTAGGGCCGGCGTCGGCTACAACTTCACTGACTTCTCTGACGAACTGACCGACCTCAAATACAACCATCGCGGCGTGTTCGTAAATATTATTGGGACCAAGTAGGGCTCGGACATTTGCGCGGTTTTGCCCAGCATGTGTGGCACAGACACTCCTTGTCCCTGCCTGTTCGACTCTTCTGAGCGCCAGCCACTTAGCTGCGAGCGCCGTCAGGCGCGCAATCAGGTTAGCCCCCGGTGGAGCGCAGCGAAACCGGGGGAGTGGATCCAAAGAGCCGACGAGCGCCGTAGGTGCGACACAAGAAAATCTCAAATGCGCTGACGCCGTTCTTTGCCACATTTTCTTTCGGACCGCCGTGAAGCGAGCCACCGTGGCCGACTGTGGCAAGAGCTCAGGAACCGAAATTGTTACCTTCCAGTAAACCTTAGAGGGGGTGCCCCCCTATTTTTTTGAGCTTTTGTTGCAAACAAAGAGAGTTGTCCGATTTCGATTCTTGGGTCACGCCGCGTTTTCTCTTGGGTGACGCCGAGATTTCCACTGGGTCATTCAAGGTTTTGCTTGCGTCACCCAAG
>DATAMV010000087.1:0-4460 GCA_036266515.1 Candidatus Saccharimonadia bacterium | reverse complement strand
ATCGCCGGCGCCGTATTCTCATCGCTCATCCACGAGGCGCGGGGCATTATCTATTTCAATCACAACTTTGGCAGCTCCTGCATCAGCCAGCACGTGCTACGAGACAATTGTGGCGCCGCCGTCCGCCCCACCGTTACTGCGGTCAATCAAGAAATCAAAGATTTGGCGCCCGTTCTCAACACGCAATCGTATCAGTACAGCTTTAATACCGGCCTCGATACTATGCTCAAAGCCTCAGGCGATTCATTCTACATCTTCGCTATGCAGAAGCGCCCCAGCACCTCGGGTACCTACCAGTTCACGTTGCCGGCCGGCATGGGCGGCGCTAGCGTGAGCGTGTTGTATGAGAACCGGACGCTTCCAATCTCGGGCGGCAAATTTAGTGACACATTTTCGGCCGAATCTGCTTACCATATCTATAAGATTACGCCCTAGCCATAGGAATTTGGCCGCCGTTGTACTACCATAAGCACAATGCTTAAGTGGTGATTCATGAAAGACTTTAACCCCAAACACGACAATTTCCTGGCCGACGCCGTCCACACCAAACAACGCCACCTCGGCTATATGGATGGGTTCCGGTTTGGGTTTGGGTTCTTCGTTGCGGGGCTCGTGATCGCCCTTATCTTGGCCGGACTTGCATGGGCCATTATGGTGGTCTTTAAACTGGGTTAACCTTGCCAGGCCAGCTACTTTCTGATAGAGTTTTCTCTTGTACGTGGGGGGCTATAGCTCAGCTGGCTAGAGCGCTTGCATGGCATGCAAGAGGTCCAGGGTTCGAATCCCTGTAGCTCCACCAAGGAATTATTTATCAAAACACCCGCCCGGCGGGTGTTTTTGTATCTATTGACAAAATAACCATAAGTGCAATAATCAAGGCACATTAAAGGTCAACATAAACACCATGAAACAAACTCAACTGCATGACCAGCGGGGAGCTGCTATGTTCCTCGAGCTGCTTTTAGTTGCGGCGGTGTTGGCGCTTGTGGGGGTAGCAGTGTATCAAGCCAACCACCGGAACAACCCGACCGCGTCACTTACTAGCACGCCTACGCCGGCGCCCAATTCGGCCACGGGTCTTGCGACCGCAGCAGCCGCCGCCGCCATCACCGACTCTGCCGCCGACAGCGCTTTGAGTGCCTCGGCCGACAGCACCGCCAGCGAAGTCACGAGCGCCGACACCGACGCCGCTAATTTAGGAGACACCCTCAATGCGGATAGCTTCTAAATTCATCGCGCTCGCGACACTCAGCACCCTTCTGGTGCCGGCCTTTGTGCAGGCCGAAGACGGCTCGAATACCAGCACGCCGTCGCCCGAAGTCCACGCCTCATTTAGCCCCAAGCCGAGCCCCAGCGGCGATTCCGACAGCCGGTTTGGCCACGGCCAGTTCTGCTCGCTCTACACCACCGCCACCGGCAAACTGGGTACAGACACCACGACCAAATTCCAGCAGCTACAAAACAATTTCCTGCAGCGCGGGGACAAAATAAGAAACGATTTTGCTAACCTCGGCGGCAAGCAAAAGGAAAACCGCGATGATGCCGATTCCAAGCGCAACGCCAAATTTACCGAATTAGAAGCCAAAGCCGCTACCGATGCGCAAAAACAGGCTATTGCTACCTTCGAAGCCGCTATCAAGCAGGCCGTCACCACCCATCGCAATGCCATCGACGCCGCTGATTCTGCTTACAAAGCCGGGCTGCTTGCAGCAGTAGCCGATCGCCAGGCACAACTCAAAGCCGCTGCCACCGCTTACAAGAACGCCGTCGCTACGGCTCTGGCCAACGCCAAGGCTAGCTGCCAGGCAGGCACCAGTGCCGATACCGTCCGCACAACGCTAAAGGCCGCGTTAGCCACCGCCCAAGCCAACCTCGAAGCGGCGCGCAAGGCCGCCAGTAAGGTCGGCCCGAACCTCGATACGCTCAAGGCTACGCGCAAGGCCGCGGTCCAGGCCGCCGACGCCGCATTCAAGTCGGCTGTGCAAGCCGCTTTGACCACGCTCAAGGCCGCGCTCGGCACCTCGGCCAGCCCCTCGCCCAGCGTTTCGCCCACGCCATAAGGCTTGCCCCAAACAAAAACCCCGGCAAACCGCCGGGGTTTTTGATAGTAATAGGCAGTCCTAATCAGCTAGCTCTATCTCGGCACCCAGGTCCTTGAGCTTGTCCCACAAGCGCTCGTACCCGCGCTCCAGGTGGTGGATGCCGGTGAGCTTAGTGTCGCCCTCGGCTACCAGGCCGGCGATCACCTGGGCCATACCAGCCCGGATGTCCGGGATTTCAATCTCAGCGCCATGCAGTTTGGTCGGGCCCATAATTACGGCCGAGTGCCGCTGCGACCGGTTGCGGAAGCGACACGGCAGTTCGCCCAAGCACTTGGCAAACACGCCGATGTCGGCGCCCATCTTCACGAGGTCGGCCGTATAGCCGAAACGGTCTTCGTACACGGTTTCGTGTACCACCGAAATGCCTTTAGCCTGCGTGAGCGTCACCACCGTCGGTTGTTGCCAGTCGGTGGCGAAGCCCGGATATGTATCGGTTTCGAGCTCAATGCCCACCAGGCCACTGTGGCTGCGGCGGAAGCGGATGCCCTCAGACGACACTTCAAAATCGGCGCCAATCCGGCGCACCGTGTTCAAAAACGTGCCCATTTCTTCTTGGCGGGCACCTTGTACCAGGATCTCCCCGCCGGTCGCGATGGCTGCATTGGCCCACGAAGCAGCCTCCAGGCGGTCGGTCATTACGCGGTAATGCGCGCCGTGCAGTTTCTCGACGCCGTCGACGGTGATGGTACGGTTGGCACCAAATTCGACGATCGCCCCCATCTGCTGGAGGAATTTCACAATATCGACAATTTCCGGCTCGATAGCGGCATTCTCAATGCGCGTGCGGCCCTTTGCGAGGACTCCGGCAAAAATAATGTTCTCAGTAGCACCCACACTCGGATAGGGGAGGGTGACCGTGGTGCCTTTGAGCCCGTTCTTGGGCGCTGTGGCTACCCAGCCGTCCGCGGTCTTCTCGATTTCCGCGCCCATTTGCCGTAACGCCTCGACGTGGAAGTTGACCGGCCGCGGGCCAATTGCATCGCCGCCAACCATCGGAACCTCGGCGTGGCCGGCGCGGTGAAGCAATGGGCCAAGTGCCAAAATCGAGATACGGTTGGACCGACTGAGGCCCACCACCCGGGTTTCCCGGATGGATTCAGCGTGTAGCGTCATTTTATTGCCGTCGCGCTCAACCTTAGAGCCCACGCCTTCGCAGATCTGCGTCGTGATCGCAATTTCCTCGATCTGCGGCATATTATCAAGCATCACTGGCTCATCAGTCAGTAGGCTTGCAATCATCAATTTTGAGGCCGAGTTTTTAGCTCCCGCCACCCGGACGCTACCGGATAGAGGACGCCCCCCTCGGATTGTAAGAATATTCATGCCGTAAGTGTAGCACAAGCCCGGCGCAAAACGCCCTAGGCGGCTTTAGTGTCGGGGCCGGCTTCAGGACCCGGCTGCTGTGGTACTGCTGCCGATCCAGTGGCCCGGATCTCAGATGAGCCATAAGTGGTTGGTGTCCCTTGGGACTCAGCCGGTGGCACAAACCCAGCGGGTGGGGCCATTTGCTCTGCTCCGCCGACACGGGCGGTACCCATAGCGGGCTGCGCGGGTTCGGGAGCAGTAGGAGCCGGCACGGCTTGCTCCGGGGCTGCCGGAGCCGCCGGACCAGCCAGCGTGCCTTGTACTTCACCCGCCGCAGTCTGCACTACTGTTTGCTCGGGCTGGACCCGCTGAACAGCTGGACCCAAATTTCCATCCGCATCAGGCCGTCGGGTAGACGCATCTGTGCCATTTTCTCCTGGCATTGGTACATAAGGTTCATTTACTTCTGCCATAAGGTGTCCCTCATATAATTATTAAGCATAACTATATCAGAAAAAGCAGTTGCCCGCCCCGAGACTCCGGGACGGGCACTATCTGCGGCCGACGATGAGGTCAGCCGGTCGTTGCGATCTCCACTGCTTACGGATTAAACATGCATCCGTAGCCGCTGCAGTGTCAGTTCTGCTAGGCGTTGCCGCGCCCGCGCTTCATGCGCCAAAGCTTGTTGGCCTGCAGCGGTTAACGCATACACGCGCCGGTAGCCGTTCGCCTGCTCGGCAATCCACCCGCGCTCAAGCAGTTGTTTCAGGGCGGGATAGAGGGTGCTGTCTCGAATATATTCGCCCACAGTGTCGGCAATGACCTGCCCGCGAATGGCCAGCCCGTGCAATGGTCCCGCGGCAAGCGCGAGCAAGATGAAATACTTTGGTGCGTCCACGGAACCTCCCTTTTTATAAAAGTATCAAAAAACGATAATGTTGCTCAAATTTAGCCTCAAATTTTTCAAAAAGTATCGGATTTTGATATTGTTATCATTCATAAGGTGCGCTCGACGTGGGTGGAGTCAAAGCTCCGCCCAAAGGGTACTCCCCT
>DATAMV010000086.1:0-3412 GCA_036266515.1 Candidatus Saccharimonadia bacterium | reverse complement strand
AGATGTTTTCGGCAACTACGATAAGCTCAAGCAATCCAAAACCTACACGGCGGCCATAGCCACCAAATAACGCTCTGGCAAGCCTTTCGAAACATTGCCAAAACTTGTGTTAGAGTAGGACAGCTCCAAGTTTAAACGATCCCACTCACAGCTCCACCAACGGTTAAGGAGAACCGTATGCGAAAGCGAGCGTGGATTCCCGTGCTAGCCTGCGCGGTGGTGGCAATGCTCGGCTGCGGCGGAGGTGGTGGCACCACCAATGCTGATGGCAGTCCGGCACCCACCGCCCACAGCACACCTGGGAGCCCGCACCAGTCGCCGGCAGCTAGCCGGCCGGCTCCCCAGCCATCCCCGCTGCCGACCATCCATGCCAAGGACACCAAGGTCAACCCGGCTACCAAGCGAAACCCAGCCGAGCTGCTCCTGTCGGTGAGCTGGCATGCAGTGTCGTCGCAGGGCGTAACGATCAAGCGAACCTTCGACGGTAAGGACCAGCCGGTCATCCCGTCCACCGACCAGTCGGGCACCCGAAGCTGGGACTTCACCTCTACGGGCGGTTTCATGTCGGTGTCGGTGGAAGCCAAGGGCTCGACAGTCCGGCTCGACGCGTATCTCGACTGCGTGATCTACCGGCTGCAAAACGAGCAAGGTGGCGGCCCCATCGTGCACGCAGTCACACCAAACGGAAACGGTTCGGCAACCTGCCAGCTCCTGGGACTCGTAGCAGGGTAGCGCGGAAGCAAGCCGGCCAACAGCCGGTTCTGGAGCTTCAGCAGCCTGGAGCGGTCACAAACTGCTCCGGGCTGCGCCCCCGTAATTATCATTCCAGGTTACAATATCAGTATGTCAAAACCACCCATCGACCCATTGCGCGCACGCTTCTCTGAGCTTACAGAGCAGATCGATAGCCGTCTCACTAACCTGCGCGACTTTGCAAGCGTCCAAGGCAACGCCTGGCTGGCCAAAGGCGAGCTCCAGCAACTCACCATCCTGATTAGCGAGCTCGAAACCCTGCTCGAAGACATCAAGCAATCAGATGCCGAAGACGGCTTTTAGCCCTGATCAAACATGGCGCTTACCGCATATAGTAACTGTTCCACCGCCATCTCGGCTTTCACGCGCCCCGATTTAATATCGTATTCGCAATCTGCTGCCGCCACATAGGCCTTGCGCAGGGCAGGCAGCGACATACGCCCCTGCGCCGCCGCCATTTTGCCGGCCACATACGGCGACATACCGACGACCTTGGCAAGCTCCGCTGGGCTCATAGTGGGCGGCGCGGTTTTTGCTAGCAGCAGGTTCCGAAGCTGCCATTGGATCATAGTGAGGATGTAGATTTCGCTTTCGCGCCGACCCAAGAGCCGCCGGTAGCCGGCCAGGGCCGCCCCAGTTTTGCCGTCAGCCATCGCTTCTACCAGCTCAAAAATCGACTGCTCCACGCTCGGCATTACTAGTTCTCGTATCGATTGAGACGTCACCTGCGTATCAAAGTTCACCAGCTTATTAATCTCACCACTTAGCCGCCATTGGTCTTCCCCTGCCGCCTCCACGAGTTCGCGGAGTACAGCCGGCTCGGCCGTGCCGCCGAGTGCCTCCACCTCAGTCTTCGCCCAGCCCAAAAGCTTCGGCCCAGATAGCGGCTCAAATTTCACCACCTTATCAGCCTTAGCCAGTTGCCGGAACACGCTGGTACGTTGGTCTACCTCCCGGTCCGCAAACACTACCACCGTGCTCTTCGGCACCGTTTCCATTATTTTGGGCAACTTATCAGAAATGGCCTTATTAAGGGCTAAACCTTCTACAATCACCAGCCTGGAATTGGCCAAAAACGGACTTGCCATAAGCGCCGCCGTCAACTCACCCGCCTTCACCGCTGCACCATCAAGCCGTTCCAGTCCAAAATCTGACCCAGCCTTGCTCAAGTAGGCCCGTGTCATCTCCTGCAACTGCCGCCTCAGTTCATAGGTATTCGGCCCATAAAAGAAAATGGTCATATCTGATAGTGTACCTTATAAAGTTGCTCGACTAACCGATAATCGCGGAGTAAGCTACGCACACCGCTACTTTCTAAACCGCATCCAGTGGTTGTCGGTAGTGGAGATTGGGGAGAAGCAATGAGTACACACGGGCAGTGCAGTGCGGAGGGCTGGAAACGGTCCAGGTTCTGTGACACAGGTGGCTGTGTGGAGGTCAACTTCCGAGACGGACTAATCCACGTCCGTGACTCGAAAGACCCGAACGGGCCAGAACTTGTGTACACCGTGCCCGAATGGCGGGCTTTCGTGAAGGGCGCCCGGGTGGGCGATTTCAACTTCGCGTAGCCACTCGCATGCTAAGCACATTTTCTTCCTAAATGCTCAGCACATTCTCTCCAATTGGACCGCCCGTGCTTATCGCGGGCGGTCCAACCCCATTGACGACTCACAGAAAGTCCGCTACATTAAACCATATGGTTGAATATAATACATACTTAGATGGCCTATTTGGCTCGCTAGCCGACCCAATCCGCCGGGACATCCTGCGGCGCCTGATCAACGCCCAGTATACCGTCGGACAGATAGCGGCAGATTATGAAATGTCGTTCGCGGCCGTGGCCAAGCATCTAAACGTGTTAGAAAAAGCCAAATTAATCATTAAACAGCGCCGCGGAAAGGAACAAGTTGTGAGCATTGCACCCGAAGCCCTCAAAGACGCCAGTCATTACCTGGCTCAATACGAGGCCCTATGGAACGCCCGTTTCGACGCGCTGGATAAAATCCTAGAGGAGGACCTATAACATGGGAAAAGCCGTTATCACGATCACGCCAGGAGAATCAACAGCAACAATCGAACGCACCTTCGACGCCCCGCGCGATAAAGTATTTAAGGCCATGACCACCAAAGAACTCATCGAGAAATGGTGGGTGGGACCCGGATTCACGACCACAGTCGAAGAGTACAACCCACATGATGGCGGAACCTGGAAGTTCTTGCACGTCAAAGGCGATGAAAAATACCACTTTTTCGGCGTCTTCCACGAAGTCTCTCCCGAGCGCGTTATTCAAACATTTGAGTTCGACGGGCTGCCTGAGCGCGGCCATGTCATCATGCAGAGAATGGAGCTCACCGAAACATCTGACGGCAAAACGAAAATGCGAATTACCGAAACGTACTTCAGTGTAGCCGACCGCGATGGGATGTATCAAACCGGGGCAGAAGCCGGCCTAAACGCCAGCTACGACGCCCTGGACAAAGTCCTCGCCGAGCTCTAAGCCGCTAAAGCAGCTGACACTTCGGACAAATATGCGTCCCGCGTCCGGCCACCCGTAGCTTGATGATGGTTGTACCACATACCAGGCACGGGTGGCCTTCGCGCCGGAACACCCGTGCGTGCTCGAGATAGTCGCCCTTGCCGCCCAGTGAGTTCACATAA
>DATAMV010000085.1:0-3126 GCA_036266515.1 Candidatus Saccharimonadia bacterium | reverse complement strand
CTCAGATCGGCGCATGAGAGTGAAGTGGTGGGGCTGGTAATGGAAGAGGCTGAGGCACTGTACGAGCAGCGGATCAAAGAATTCCCGCCCGGAACTATGCGAATGGCTGAGCGGTTTACGTATATCAACTCGCTGGACCGGCTATGGATTGAGCATCTTGAGGCCATGGACAGCCTGCGTGGCGGCATTGGACTGAGAGCGGTCGGACAGAAAGACCCGCTGGTGGAATACAAGCGCGAGGGCTTTCGGATGTTTAAGCAACTCATTGGGCTCCTCGACGCCGATATTGCGAGCACGATCTTTAAGGTGAGCGTGCGGCAGGAGCAGGCACCGACCGAGGCGCCGGTGGAAACAGCGCTGACGCGGGCGGCCGAACAGGCACGTACCAACGCTCCGGGCGAAGTGGGCGACGAGGCGACAGTGCGCAGCGGTGGCTCCCGCCAGCAGCGCCGGGCCAAACAGCGGCCGGCTGGAGGTCAGAGCGCCACTAAGAAACACAAGAAGCGCCGGTGAGTCCGGGGGCAGGTGCAGTGGGGGTGCAGGAATTTTTTGAGCGTTGCCCAGCCCGGATTGTTAGCATCACCGGTACGCGGGGCCGGGGGGCCGTGGTGGGGCTAGTGGCCGCGATTTTTGAGGAGGCCGGCCGGCGCGTGTGGCGCCTGGACGCTGCCAATCAGCTGCCGGCGTTGGGCCGGATCAAGCCAATCGATCTGGTGGTACTTGAGTTATCGGCGCAGGCTCTCACTGGGCTTGATACCAGCCCGACGCTCGCGGTTTGCACTGGCATTGCCACGGCTGACCTGGCCGGCTCGAAGACGGCGCTCGCCGCTATGGGCAACCTGTTTTGGCGCCAGCAGCCGGCGGATGTGGCGGTTTACCAGGCTGATAATGAATATGCGGCGCAAATTGCCGAGCTGTCGCCGGGTCAAAAAATTCCGGCCGGCCGAGCGCCCGGCGCTCAGGTGCAGGATGGTAACGTAGTTATTGACGGTGCGGTTATTTGTAGCCTCAGCGAGGCCGGTCTAAACAAATCCGAGGACCGGGCCGTTGTTCTGGTGGCGGTCACGGCTGCTTGGCAGTTGGTAAACAACCGCCACGAGGCAGTGCGCCGGGCAGTACTTGCGTATAGGAGCGACAGTCATGAGCGGTAAAGGGAACACCAAAGCCCTTAAACCGGTGGTGCTGATAACCGGCGTATCCAGCGGGATTGGGCTTGCGGCAGCCCGCCAGTTTTTGGCTGCGGGTTGGATTGTGGTGGGTACGGTGCGCCGCCGCACCACCACAACAGCGCTTGGCGGGCTGCAGCTGGATCTGCAGCTGGCTGACATGCTGCGACCGCGTGATCTGGAGCGGGTGGTAAAGGCCACCTGGCGCACCTACGGTCGGCTCGACGCCATGGTGTGCAATGCGGGCTACGGCCTGCTTGGGCCGGTGGAGAAGCTCGAGTACGCCAAAATGACCGAACAGCTGGCGGTTAATAGTTTGGCGCCGGCTGAGCTCATCCGCCAGGCTGTGCCGCTCATGCGGCGGCAAGGATACGGCGTGATCGTGGGCATGTCGAGCATTGTGGGCCGCACCGGCGTGCCGGATTATAGCCTGTATTCGGCTTCAAAATTTGCACTTGAAGGTTTGTTTGAATCACTGGCCATGGAGCTCATGGACGACGGGATTCGGTTTAAGCTGGTGGAGCCAAGCGGGGTCAATACGCCATTTTGGAATAAGCTGCATGATTACGCGCCGGCTAACCGCACCCTTACGCCCGAAAAGGTGGCGGCTGTGGTGGTACATGCGGCTACGGACCGGAGCTTGCGGCTGCGCTACCCGATGGGCCAAACCTGGGGCGCGGGACTATTGCGCTGGATCATGCCGGGGCGGTGGTACTTGCGGATTATGCGCCGGATAGTGTCGGGACATTAGCAAACGATTTAAGAGGAGCGGTATGAAACACACGGTACACGAACACAAACTTGCCAGCGGCGCCGAAGGGTTGATTATACATGTGCCCGGCAGCGCCGTTGCCAGCGTCCGAATTGCGTTTCACTCGGGCTTTCAGTTTGGCAAGCGTTCGATCTATGAGGTGCCGCATGTGATGGAACATCTGCTCGCGACCGTGACCAAACGCCACGCTCAGCCAAATGCATTTATGATTGAAGCGCAGAAGAACGGTGCTTATGTGAATGCCTCCACGAGCACCGATACAAATGAGTATATTTACGAGTGCGCCGCGTTTGAGCTGGAGCGAATGCTTGATTTGATTGAAGAACAAGTGTGCGAACCTTTATTTGCGCCCGAACCGTTCACGGCTGAGGTCAGTAACGTGCGCGAAGAGCTCATCCGCAATACCACGCAGCATATGGCAGTCTGCAGCCTCAAATTATCTGAGCGGGTATTTCCACAGCTATGGTTGGGATATGACGAGCGCATTGCTCAGCTCGACAGCCTCAAACTTGAGCAGCTTGAAGAGCACTACCATCGCACCCATACGGCGGCCAATGCGCGGTTTTATTTGGCCGGCGATTTCCCGGATGGCGGAGCGGCGGTGGCGGAGCGGTTTGAGCGGACGTTCGCGCGGCTGCCCAAGGGCCACCGCCTGCCGCTCGACCACGCGATGGGGCGGGGGCTGGAGCGGCCGGTGGTCACTCGCCGTGACATCGACCAGGTGTACTACCGCACCGGCCGGTATTTCGGCGAGATTGCGCCGGACCAGTTGCCGGTCTTGTCGCTGTACAACGTGCTGCTCGTGGGTGGCATGGCGTCGCGGGTGCTCGGCGAAGCGCGCCGGCGCGGGCTGGCGTACTCGGTCGGTACGTCGGCGTACGCGCAGCGCGGCAATAGTGGATTTGGGTTCGCCGGTTATGTGACGCCTGATCATGCGGCGGATTTGTTTGAGGTGATGACGCGCCATGTACAGGCGCTGGCGGATGGGGAATGTACCACAGAGGAGCTATCGGCCGCCAAGGACTTGCTTGTGGGTTCAATCGCGCGTTCCACGCAGACAGCGGGCGACATCTTGGGATGGTATACAGAGCGCTATGACGAAGAGGGGGAGATCCGGGATTTCGATCAAACATTGGAGCAGTTGCGCGGGGTCACAGGAGAGGAAATAGCGGCTTTGGGGCGCGTTAT
>DATAMV010000084.1:0-4373 GCA_036266515.1 Candidatus Saccharimonadia bacterium | reverse complement strand
CATGGCACTCGCAAAATGGCATGTACACCGGCCAATATTTAGCCGTGTCGGAAACCTACCTCACCAATACGAAGTATTATGCTGCCTTGCGCGGCCTGCCCAACTACGACTATCTCTTGGTGCGCAAACCCATTGACGTGGTGGGCGGCAGTATTTACGTTTATAAGCTCTATTAGCCTTCTTGGTGACGGTAATGAGCGTGCCGGTAGCGGCCCGTCCAGATGCCCATACGGATGCTAAAAGGATCGAGAAAGCCGGTGAGAGCAACTTTGATGATGGAATCACCCGCTAGTCCGTCGTCGTGTTCTTTGGGGTCGCTCCAGTCCGGAACCTCAATGGTTTGGATTTTGTAACCTAGCTGGCGGGCGATCGCGAGCAACTCCATATCGAAGCTCCATTGCAGCATGGTCATGCGGCTAAACAGTGCATCGGCGACGCCGGCCTCAAATACCTTAAAGCCGCACTGGGTGTCTTTGATGCCAGGCGTGGCGAGAATTTGGGCAGCAAGATTGGCGGCTTTGGACATGAGCTTGCGGACCAGGCTTTTGTGCACGACAAATAGGTCTCGGACGGCAATCGCGACCTGACCGTCCTGTCTCATGAAGGCATGGACGTCGTCGAGGTGCGTGAGCGGTGTTGCGAGGTCGGCATCCATGAACAATTTGTAACGGCCACTGGCCTCAAACATGCCGGCGCGGACATCGCGGCCTTTGCCGACGCGGATGCCGGGTTCGACCAGCTTAAAATGTTTGAATAAATGCTTCTGGGCCGTTGCGAGCTGCGCGGTACCGTCGGGGCTGTCGGCAACCACAATGACTACTTCCACAATGCCGTATGAGCGGCTATCGAGGAAGCCGGCCAGTGTTTTAAGGGTGGCCACGATCCGGGCCGCTTCATTATACGCGGGGATAATGATGCTCAGATCCGGCCGGCCGCCGCTCATTGACCGACTTCGTAGGTGTAGTAAATCTCTACAAGGTTGAAATCGGAGTAGTGAGGCTCGAGCGTACCACCCGGAAACTTGGCTTTGAGGGTGGTAACCGCTTCGTCACGCGAGGCGGCCGTAATGTAGAACAACCGGTGCGAGGCCGCGATCGGCAGCACCTGTAGCTGGGCGGTGGTGATGAACTGCGTGTGCGGCTGATTGTAGTTGAGATATTGGGCCACCGGTAGCTGGTCGGCGGGCGCGACCACGAAGCGGTCGGCCTTGGATTTGTCGTTTGGCAGACGCAGGGCGAGCTGGGTCGTACCTTCGTTGAACGCGGTGTAGACAGCACTCGAGCCGGCATAGGCGTGGAAGTACTGCGTGTAGCCCTGCAGGGTGCTCAGGCCAATGAGAATAGCGATGGCACCGAGGCCGGTGGCACGGGCGGCTGAATTAACGGGAAAGGTGGTGTACCAGAGCTCAAGCATGTAAGCGGTGCCGACACCGACGAGCGCAAAGACTACCGGAAGGACAGCGGCGGCCCAGCTTGAATTCGGGACATTGGGTGCGACGAACGCCGGCACTAGGAAGATGCCGAGCATTATAATCAAGCGTTGGTAGCGGTGCTGATGAAGCCGCGAGATACTTACCAGCAGCCCGGCCACCAGCATTAGGCCAACAAAGGCGTTAAGCAACGGTTCGCCCGAGAGGTTGTGACGGTAATTTTCGTCGCCGTGTACGTTAAACATTAGGAGCACTTTGACGATATTGGTGCCGATGGTGGTCCAGTTGCTCACGATGCCGATTGCGCTTGGCAAGGCCTTAATTGCCGATAAATTCACACCGACCAGATAGCCCAGCACGGCGAGCCCTACGGCGGCGATGCCGGTGCCGACGAGCTTCGGCCGTGGAAACTTGGTGAGGTCATGGTGGGCCACCATCATCCAAATACCGAGACCAGCGGCTGCTAGCGCTACGAGCAAGCCGAGCGGACCGCTTAGTAGGTCGGCTGCTACGACGACGCCAAGACCGGCCCACCAGCCGAGCTTCGGCGCGCGCCAGGCCCGGGTGCCAAGCCAAAGCGTGGCTGGAACCAAGAACGTGATGAGCGCAGTGCCGAGACCGCTGCGTGCGGTGGTCACGGCCCAGGGGCAAACGGCCATCAGGAAGGCGGCCGGCCAGGCGGCGCGCGGTCCGATCCAGTCGCGGATCCATAGCCAGGTGGCGCCTACAGCGAGGAAGCCGGCGATGGCCGACCAGAATCGGAGCGCCAGGATGCCGTGGCCAAAGACGTGGACGCTCGCGGCCTGTAACCAAACCCACAGCGGCGCATAGCCGTCAAACCCATTGAGGTTTGGGAAGAGGTGCGTGGGCGAAAGGCTAAGCGCCTCAAGCCCGACGCGGGCAGACGTCTCATCGAGGCCGGGCGGCAGTCCCCCTAGCTGGTAAAACCGGAATAAGGCGGCTAGCAGCGCAAGCCCTACCAGACCGACGGTGGTCCAGTAGCGCCCCATCCATGCAAACGGTGGTTCGAGTTTGGTAAGAGTGGCCATTTTAAGCGAATACTACCTTTTTATACATTACATAATTCCACGTTAAGCTAATAACTGATCCGAGAGCTTTGGCGCCATTTTTGATAATAAACTGGTCGTGGCCGGAAATCCCGAAGGCATGCGCTACCCCGAGCACAAATGCGAGGGGCGCCAGCCAGACATCGGTGAGGAGCTTAATTGTGCCGGTTTGAAGAATATACAAGCCAAAGGCTGTAATTACGATAAACAATGCGGCCTGGCGTGCTACTGAACCGTGATGTTTTTGAAAAACCACTTTCTTATTGGCAGCAAAGCTAAAGCCCATGGCAATCGAAGTGGAAAGCAAGTTGGCCTGAACCAGCGACAGACCGGCTCCGGAAAAGATATTGTATCCTACGAAGTCGATGAGGGTATTGATAATGCCGACGACGCCGAACTTGCCGACTTGGGCAATTCTGGTTGTATCCGGGCGTGGCATTGTTACACACTACCTCTTCTTTGTCTTTCCAAGCATAACTGATTTGACGTATGGCTGTAAACGCTAAGCGTTACGTGCGGCCGTGGAAGCGCTCCAGATCGGTAAAACGCCGCTGCTCAGGGTGGAAGTACAGCTCAACGTCGCCGATAGGGCCGTTACGGTGCTTCTTTACGAGTACCTCGGTGACGTGCTCGTCGGCTTCCTTGTCGTAGTACCACGGCCGGTAAATGAACGATACCACATCGGCGTCTTGCTCGATGGAACCAGAGTCGCGCAGGTCGGACAACTGCGGGATCGGGGGGTTGCGCGCCTCCACAGCGCGCGAGAGCTGCGATAGCGCGATCACCGGTACATTGAGCTCACGCGCCAAACCTTTGAGGCCCCGCGAAATTTCTGAAACTTCCTGTTGCCGGCCTTCGGCAGAGCGTGCGCCACCGGATATAAGTTGGAGGTAGTCGATGATGACAAGACCCAAGCCGTGTTCTGCCTGCAGACGGCGGGCCTTGGTACGCATTTCCATAACGTTGGTAATGGCCGAGTCGTCGATATAAAGCGGCGCCTCGGATAGCTCGGCCATGGCTTCATTGATGCGCGGGAAGTCGTCGTCGTCGAGGGCGCCGGTGCGCAGCTTCCAGGAGTCGATGCCGGATTCGATAGCCAGGAGCTGGTCAATGAGTTGCTCCTTGGAGACTTCGAGTGAAAAGAAGCCGACCGGAATTCCCTCTTTGGCGGCCACATGGTGGGCCATGTTCATAACGAGCGTGGTCTTACCCATGGAGGGGCGAGCCGCCACAATAATAAGGTCGGAGTTCTGCAGACCCGCCAGAAGCCGGTCGAGGTCACGGAAGCCGGTGGGAATGCCGCGAAGCTTGTCGGCGTTTGAGTGCATTTCATTGAGGCGGTCGAATGAATCGGCCAAAATCGAGCTGACTGGGATGAAGTTTTGCTTCAAGTTCTTTTGGCTGACCTCGAAGATGGTCTGCTCGGCTTTATCAAGCAGCTGGTCGAGTGGCGTTTGCTCGTCGTAACCCAGCTGCGTGATGTTGGAGGCAGCGGCGATGAGGCGGCGCAGAGTGGCCTTGTGCGACACAATGCCGGCGTAATGCACCACGTGCGCGGAAGTGGGGACAGCCGTAGTGAGCTCGCCGATGTAGGCGGAGCCGCCGGCCCGCTCGAGCTCGCCGGCCGCGGCCAAATTGTTTGAGAGGCTTACAATATCGAGCGGCTGGCGTTGCTCGTAGAGGTCCATGATGGCTGAGTAGATCAGGGCGTGGCGGTCAACGTAAAAATCTTCGGCCGATACTACGTCGGCCACCTTAATGATGGCGTCTTTTTCGATCAGGATCGAGCCAAGGAGGCTCGTTTCGGCCTCGATGTTTTGCGGTGGGATGCGGCCGGCGGCTACCTCGGCACTGAGAATTTCGCCGACGGTGGGCGT
>DATAMV010000083.1:0-3611 GCA_036266515.1 Candidatus Saccharimonadia bacterium | reverse complement strand
GTACTGGCGTTTTTCTCAAGGCTGGCGGTTTGGACTGTTGCGCGGATGTCGTTTATGCTAGAGGCGTGAGTACCGAAGCATTGGCCACTGAGGCCACCAAAAACTCAATCGAAAATTCCGTGAACTGGTTCTTGAGCGATAAGCTACAGGATCCGGCGGTGACCATTGCGACCAAAAAATTTGCTACAAATGATAATCTGTTAATTTACCTCACTCACTGCAACGTGGCCGAAACCTCAGTGCCACGAATTAAGGTGCAGGTATTTGAACGGATTGATAGGGGTGTGCGTGAAACCGGCTACCAGATCTTTGCCGACCACCGGTTTGTAAAATTTGTGAACAATATGATGTTTGGCACCAAGCCGGGCGTGCAGCCGCCTAATCCCGAGCAGGCCGAAGTGACCGAAGAGGATGCTGCGCAGCTGCTAAATCTCGTGAATAGCCTAACACAGGCGCGGCAAACCTAGTGGCGGAAGAGGCGCTGCGCAACCTCAAGGAGCACATCGTGTTGGCGCCGTACACCACCATGCAGGTGGGTGGGCCGTGCGATTTTTTTGTGACAGTGGATGATGTGGCCGGCGTGCGGGCAGCGTGCGACTGGGCCGAGGCCCGGGGTGTTCCGGTGTTTGTGCTGGGCGAGGGCTCAAACATCATCGTGAGCGACAAAATCGTGCACCGGTTGGTGATGAAAATGGAGATTCCGGGCTTTGAGGTAGTGGCCGAGGACGACGAAACGGCCACTCTCGAAATTGGCGCGGGCGAGCATTGGGACGGCGTGGTGGAGCGAACCGTCGAGCTGGGGCTCGCGGGCATTGAAGCGATGAGCATGATTCCCGGCACGGCCGGGGCCACGCCGGTGCAAAATGCCGGCGCCTACGGCCAGGAGGTGGCTGATACGCTCGTGAACGTAACGGCTTACGACCGCGAAAAGCACAAGGTTGTAGCGCTCGAGCGTGAGGATTGTGGCTTCGGCTACCGCACTAGCGCGTTTAAGCGCGAGTTGGCGGGCCGGTATGTGATCGTGGGCATCACCCTGCGCCTGAGCAAGCGGCCGCCGAAGCCGCCGACTTACACCTCGCTCAGGCGCTATTTGGAGGCCCGCCACATCGAGCAGCCCACACTGAAGCAGATTCGGTCGGCCGTGATGGCGGTACGGGCAAATGTACTGCCCGACCCAAGCGTGGTGCCGAATTCCGGCTCGTTCTTCAAGAACCCGATCGTGAACGAGCAGGAACTTGAGCGCATCAAGCTGCGGCATCCGGGCGTGCCCTACTTTGAATACGGCGAGGATTACAAACTGGCGGCCGGCTGGCTACTCGAGGCATGCGGCTTCAAGGGTGCTGAACACTATGGCTTGCAACATTGGCATGGGCATGCGCTTGTGATCACCAACCCCAAGCAGGCCGGCTATGGCGATCTGGTGAAACTGGTGGATCTGGTGGTTACAAAAGTGCGCGACAAATTTGGTGTAACACTCGAACCTGAGCCGCTGTTTATTAGCTAGCGGTGCTTTGATTCCGAAACAGCCAAGATAAGCTTGTCCATGCGATGGTTTAAATCATTGCGAATAGCCCGGGCCTCGGTGCGCAGCTCGGTGCGGAGGCTCTGGACGTCGGACTCGATACTATCAAGGCGCTGAGCCGTTTGGCCAAGGCGAAAGATTTTGCTGGCTGCCCACAAGAAACCGCCCATGACGAGTGCCACGGTGGAAGCAATGGTGCTAATTGTACCCCAGTCTGGTGAGCTCATGAGCCAGAACATTCCTACTTAACTCTATAGATAATATTGTATACCATCTATGATAGTGTACGGTTTTTGTTTGGTCAAGAGGCTTTGGCTGCGGTCTTGGCCGGTGCGGCGGTGGCGCCGAGGTGGTGCTCTTCGAGGAAGCGCTGGGCGTCGAGAGCGGCCATGCAGCCGGTGCCGGCCGAGGTGATAGCTTGGCGGTAGCGCGAATCTTGGACGTCACCCGCGGCATACACCCCGGCAACGCTGGTAGTAGCACCGGTGGTTTTGATATAGCCGTCGGGTCGCAGCTCAAGCTGCCCCTTAAAGAGCTCAGAATTGGGCTGGTGGCCAATAGCAATAAACAGGCCGTCGGTCTTCATCTCTGACTTCGTACCATCAACAGTGTTTTCGAGGCTTAGGGATTCCAGACGCTTTTCGCCGTTGATAGCCGTGACCTTGGTGTTCCAGACAAACTTAATTTTCGGATTAGCCTTGGCGCGTTCCTGCATCACCATGCTGGCGCGCAGCTGGTCGCGGCGGTGGATCACCGTAACGCTCTCGGCAAAACTGGTGAGGAATAAGGCTTCTTCCATAGCGGTGTCTCCCCCGCCGACCACAGCCACGTTTTTACCCCGGAAGAAGAACCCGTCGCAGGTGGCACAAGCGGACACGCCCCGGCCCATGAGGTCCCACTCGCGGTCGAGTCCAAGCATCAGCGGCTTGGCGCCGGTGGACACGATCACGGTCTCGGCCCGGTATTCATTATCGTCCTGCCATACGCCAAACGGGCGCTTGGAAAAGTCGACCTTGGTGACACGCTTGGTAACAATCTCGGTGCCAAATTGCAGCGCCTGCTGGCGCATGCGGGCCATCAGCTCCGGACCCTGCACGCTCATGGCGCCCGGAAAGTTTTCGATTTCAGTGGTGTTCATCAGCTGGCCGCCGGGCTGGTCACCCACATCGATGGCCTCCCCCTCGAACAAGAGCGGATGAAGCTCTGCCCGGGAGGCGTAGAGTGCGGCGGTAAGCCCGGCGGGGCCGGATCCAATAATAATAAGGTCGCGATGTTCTGCCATATTCCCTCCCCTGCCCTTATTTAGCAGCAGCGGTCATATAGCCGGCCAGGCGCTCTTTGGCGGTGAGGCCGATGATGTGTTCGACCACTTTACCTTCTTTGAAGATCATGAGGTTGGGGATGCTCATCACGTCAAAAGCCTGTTGGGTCTCGGGGTTTTCATCAACGTTGAGTTTGGCAATGTCGACTTTGCCCTCAAATTCTTTGGACAGCTCTTCAAGAGCCGGCTCCATGGCGCGGCACGGGTTACACCAAGGGGCCCAAAAGTCCACCAGAACCGGCCGTTCCGACTTGATGATCTCTTTTTCAAAGTTGTCGTCTGTAACTTTTTTAATCACTTTTGGCTCCTTGATGCTTACGTTTTACTTTACCTTTTGCAGTTGACGAACACAATATATAGCGTTCATAATACTAATGTAACACAACTAGTTGTGGTGCTACAACATTATATTATTATGTGCAGGTCGCCCCAAAAATGCAACCGTTTGGACTGCGGAAGCGATTTTTGTGGGGTAAGGAGTGAGCGTGCTTTGTCCTTATTGCGAGCATGACGACACGAAAGTTGTAGACAAACGTGAAGCCGATGCCACGAGTACGCGGCGGCGGCGCGAATGCCTGAGTTGCCACCAGCGGTTTACCACGTATGAGCGGGTCGAACAGGCTGAGCTTGTGGTAGCCAAACATGACGGCCGCCGGGAGCTGTTCCGGCCCGAGAAACTGCGTACCGGCATAACGCTGGCGGCGGCCAAACGGCCGATCTCGAGCGAGCAGATCGATAAACTAGTGCAGGATGTGGAGGTGGAGCTAC
>DATAMV010000082.1:0-11637 GCA_036266515.1 Candidatus Saccharimonadia bacterium | reverse complement strand
CAGCCTTGACTGGAGCCTCTGCTTTGACGGTTTTGACAGGCCGCGGTGCCGGGGCTGAAACTTCGGCTGGTGCCTCTGGGCTTGTGAGCGTGGCGACTGTTGCCTCCAGGGCCAGCTGCGGCCAGGGGGACTTCGTGACCTCAATCAGTGCGCTGATAATACCGGCGATCCGGCGGGCGGGCGTGGTTTTTGCAAGCTCTGCTGCTACTGGATCGGCGGCCGGGGCGGCTCCGGCTCCGGCGAGAAGCGCTGCCCGCCACAGTTCGGCTAGTTGCGTAGCCACGAGTCCGGCCTGCGCGCCGGCGGCCTCCAGGCGGCTCGTGACGGAAAGAGCGGCGGCAGTGTCGCTGGCGGCCAGTGCCCGGGCGAGCGCTGCGATTTCTTCGGCGGCCGTGTAGCCGAGCAGTTCGCGGACATCGGTGGCCGTTATCTTGGGGCTGCTGCCGGCCATTTGGTCGAGCAGGCTGATAGCATCGCGAAAGCCGCCGCGTGCCACTGAGGCAATGAGCCGCAGCGCCTCGGGTTCGGCTTCGATCTTCTCGCGCTCTGCAATATCACCAAGGCGCGCTACCAGATCTTTTTCGGAGATGGCGCTGAAGCTGAAGACTTGGGTGCGCGAGATAATTGTTTCTGGAAGCTTGTGTGCTTCGGTGGTGGCCAAAATAAAAATGGCGTGGGCCGGCGGCTCTTCCAGGGTCTTGAGGAGGGCGTTAAAGGCCTCGGTGGTGAGCATATGGACCTCATCGATGATGTAGATCTTGTATTTGCCCGACGTGGGTGCCAAGTTGACCTTCTCTCGCAGGTCCCGGATCGAATCAATTGAGCGGTTGGATGCGGCGTCCATCTCGATGACGTCGGGCGAGGCGCCTAGAGCCGTGAGACAGTTTTGGCATTTATTACAAGGCTTAGGCTCGCCAGTGCAATTAAGGGCCCGGGCTAAGAGCCGCGCAACACTGGTTTTGCCGACGCCGCGAGGTCCAGTGAGCAAATAAGCGTGGCGGATCCGTCCACTCGAAAGCGCCGCGGTTAGCGCGCGGACGATATGCGTTTGGCCGATGACTTCTGAAAAATCGGCGCTACGGTATTTACGATAGAGAGCGAGCTCTCCCATTCGGCCAGTCCCTCACATGTTCCCATTAGTATATCTGACTCGAAGGTCAGTTCATAGATGGAGGTGGGCTGCGAGCTGGCGGGCGGCTTTGCCGCGGGCACTAATGGCATTCTTCTCGGCTTGCGATAGTTCGGCGTTGGTTTTTGTCTGGCCATCGGCGATGAAGATGGGATCAAGGCCGAAGCCATTGTTGCCCCGGGGTGACACAATCTTGCCGCGGCGCTCGCCCACAAAATAATGCGTTTCACCTTGTTCGTCGCGCAGGCCGATGGTGGTGCGCATAATGGCGGTGTGGTCGTCGTAGCGCAGTACCAGATCGGCCAGGCCCTCGGGCTTTAGGGTGTCTAAGAACCATTTAATAAAGGTGCCCGGTAGCTCCTGGATGCATGAAAAGCCGGCAGTGGTGTCTTCAACGATAAAAGTCCCGTCATGAACGGCTGCGGCCTGGGCCAGCTTGTGCTCAATCACAACTTTGGGATCGAGGCTTTGGATTTCTTCAAGGTCAAGATCGAGACGTTTGAGCCCGGGTATAATTTCGCTGAGTTCTGCAAATTTTCCGTGATTGCCTGTAACGAAGTACAGAGCCATTAGCCGATGACGGCCTCGATGGCCGCCCATTCAGCATCGCCCTCTTCGGGGATTACCATGGTGACTTGGTCGCCGGGCTGGGCCTTGAAATAGGTCACGCTCGCAAACAACACGTGGTATTCCCGGCCGCGAGCCTCGACGTAATAGGCGCCGTCTTTGAGATTGAGCGTACCAATGAGCTTCTTGCGCTCAACTGGCCCAATTTGCTTATAAATGAATGTGCCGTCCTCGCCGATGATAAGCTTGAGCTGGTCGCCCTGGACGAGCTTGGATTTGGAGGCGTAGTTGGCAGGCACGGGGTAGTTTTTGCCATCGGGACCGATCATATGCTGGCCGTCAAAGGCGCCTTCAATAATTTTTCCGCTGGTAGCGCCGCTAGTTTTGGCGTCGGCAACGGATACGGTTTCGTCAGAACCGATAAGACTGGTCAGTAGTTCTTTGGCGCCGGCCAAGTTCGTTTCGGCCGACTCAATGAGTTTCTTCAGGGTTTTGAGTTGTTTCTCTGTAATATCAGCCACCAAAAACTCCCTTTGGTATTGGTTTCACACTCTGCTGGCTTTATTCATACTACGCCGGGCAAACAAAGTCAAAACATTTGAGCGTTTTTACCCGTTAGCGTGCAACAAAAATAGGGCCCGGATGGGCCCTATTTTATGCGGACTGAGACTAAAGCTTACTGCAGTTCGACGGTAGCGCCGGCGGCTTCAAGCTTGGCCTTGGCGTCTTCGGCGTCAGCCTTGGCGACGTTCTCTTTAACGGGCTTGGGGGCGCCGTCAACGAGAGCCTTCGACTCAGCGAGGCCGAGGCCGGTGATTTCGCGCACAGCCTTGATGACGTTGATCTTCTGGTCGCCGGCGGAAGCCAGGACGACGGTAAAGGTCGACTTCTCTTCGGCGGCCGGGGCGGCATCGCCACCAGCGGCGGGGGCAGCAGCCATCGCCATAGGGGCGGCAGCGCTCACACCGTAGTGCTTCTCGAGGACTTTAACGAGCTCACTCAGCTCAAGTACGCTCAGCTTGTCGATTTCGGCGACGAGCTTCTCGAACTTAGCGGGGATCTCAACTTTTTCTTCGGTAACAGTGGTCTCTTCAGCCATTGTTTTCTCCTTAAGCCTTAGCTTCGCTAAGGGCATTTAATACATTAATAATTGAACGAACGTTGCCTGCCATGACACCGACAAAGCCGGTAAGCGGAGCGGCGATGGTACCCACGACCTGCGCAAGCAGTTGCTCGCGGCTCGGCAGGGTGGCCAGCGCTTTGACCTGGGCTGCGGTGAGCAATTGGCCGTCGCCGGTAATGGCTCCCACAATCTCAAGGGCGTCGTGGGTCTTGGCGTATTGGAAGATGACGCGGGCGGGTGCCACTTCGTCATCAAAGCCCATTGCCAAGGCCATCGGGCCTTTGAAAGCGCCCGGGTCGACTTCAGCCAGCGCGGTGTTGTTTTTGGCGGCTAAGCGCAGCAACGTGTTTTTGGTAACTCGGTAGGAGATACCTTGATCACGCAGCTGGCCGCGCAGCTCTTCAACTTCGCGGACCGAGAGGCCCCGGTAGTCTGTCATGACGGCCAGTTTGATGCGGCCGAGTTCACCGGTGAGGGTATCAACGGCTTGCTCTTTGGCATTTCGCGAAATGGCCATACGACTAACTTCCCTTAATGTTAAAAAATCTCTCTTGTATCAACCAAAGAGAGAGCGAGAAAAAGATTCTATTGTGGGCACGAGCCCTTGCAAGAAAATCGCCTCGGTAGCAAATTAAGCGCTTGCGCACTGCTACTGTCTCTGGTGAACTCCAGAATAATACCTTATTTCGGCACATGAGTCAACTGATTGCCTGTGCGAATGGAGCAGGGGTGCTCGGTACTGGAGACCAGCACCGAGCACCCCTTGGGGCCCCTACGCGCGACCAGCCGCGGCACTCACCACTTCCATAGCGGTCGGAATTGGGGGATGCGCTGCATCGAACGTGAGGGTTTTGGGTGAGCCGTCATCTCTGACGACCCCGAAGTTGTCTTCGACGGAGGTACTTCCGGAGTGCAGGTCCTCGAAGCTGTAGACCAGCACTTCCTCGATCCGGAAGTGGTCGGTTCGCAGTCGGGCCACCTGGTCGAACGTGTCGGCCAGGAACTGCGCTTGTCGGTAGGGTGTCACCGACTGGTTGGGGCGCCACCGGGGGTAGCGGACGTCGGCCGAGGGGCCGTTGCCGCCGCCGGTGGGCCAACCCATTTCGGAGATATCCAGTACCGGGCTTGTGATCTGGCAGTTGGTCTTCAGCACCTCGTTCACGGCGAGAAGCTGCGTCCACTGACTGTCAGTATCACTCCCGGAGGGAGACTCCGGCCAGGTGTACGGGTGGAGACTCGCGATCGTGCCGACCTGAGCGTAGCCCGGCTCAGCGCACAATCTCGTGTACCACTCATCTGGTCGGTAGCCCTCGTCCGGATTGCTGGTTCCCACTGCCGCGGTGCCGCTGGGTGACACGCGAGCCGTGGGGCAACCCGACTGGATGGCTTGATATGTTGCGATGTACAGCCGCCCGTAGGCGCCCGGGTTGCCCCAGTAGCTGCTCATCGCGTTTGCCTCGTTGAGAACCTCCGCCGTTCGCAGGCTGGAACAGTACCTGCTTGCGGCCGCTTTCGCGAACTGGACGAACTCATAGGCTCCGGTTCCGACTTCCGTGGGTGACCCAGCCGGGGCACACCGCCAGGAGTCGGTACGGCAGGATGTGTCTGTGGCCCATCCGGGTTGCGAATCCAGAATGGCGTGAACCCACAGGCCATGCCGTGTGGCAGATTGGACGACAGTGTCGCTTTCTCCCCAGTCCGGCACACCGCCTTGAACGCGCTCGACGTCGGACATCTTTACGTCGATACGCACAAGGTGGACGCCGGTCTTCGCCAGGTTTGCGAAGTAGGTGTCCACTTTGCCCGGCGCCATCGAACCGAAAACATCCCCCGTCGAGAATCCGACGGTGGCGTGTTCCCGGTTGGTCAGAGCGCTGGGAGCGGTGGGGCTTGTTGACGCGGTGCACGCTGAGGTGAGCAATACACCCGCAACGATACTCGCGACAAAGGTGGTGCGGCGTCTAGCCGCTCGGCTCATGAGGTCTCCTTCCTCGTCGATAGAACCGATTGCTGCGGCCGCGAAAACAGTTCGCATGCGGCCGCAGACGCGGATTATTTTACAATAAAATTTGTGTTATATCAAGATATAATAAATGCAGTGCCGGGCGGGCCGGGAAGAGGAGCGCTGCTCCCCTTCCCGGCCGAATCACCTCAGCCGATCCTTCCCTTCTGTCTCACGTCCCGTTGGCGAAGGCCGCGATGGCGTCGACGGACTTCTGGTCCTTCACGGTGTACTTGTCGTTGAACAGCCCCATGTTCTTCCAGATGTCGGGGTCGCCCGACTTCTCGTCCCGGAAGGAGTAGAACATGACCGTGCTGACGTTGACACCACCCGCGCGGAGCGCCTTCGCTCCCGCGATGGTGTCGGCCACGAACTCCGCCTGGCGGGCGGATGTCACGGCCTGGTGGTCGTTCTTCCAGACGGGGTAGCGGTCGTTGACGGGGTTCTGTCCGCCGCCGGCGGTGGGCCATCCGATGGCCGAAATGATGACCTCGGGGTGGTCGATCTTGCACTTGTCATGCAGGACCGAGTTCACCTTGCTCACCATGGCCCACTGGCCGGCTGAGTTGCTGGGGTCCGCCGGCGTCATCGGGAAATCGAACGGCTGCAGATTCGCAGCCGGCGAGGTCCCAGCGAAGTCGCTGGACTTGCACAGTTCCCCGTACCAGTCGACCGGCGTGTAGCCCTCCTGGTCGCCAGTGTGTCCGACGGACGCGGTGCCGGACGGCACCACCGTGATGCTTGGGCACACCGTAGCCACGGCCGCCTTCACCTGCACGAACAGCTTCGCGTAGGCGTCGGTGTTCAGCCAGTACGCCTGGAACTTGTTGGCCCCCGAGAGGACCTCCAGGCGCGTGGTGACGGTGCAGTAGCGGTACGCGGCCGCCTTGGCGAACGTGACGAACGAAGCCACGCCGTCGTTTTGACCGTTGCCGTCGCTGGGCGCCCAGCCGGCCGGATCGCCGTTCGACATGCCGTCGGTGACCCACCGGGCCGGCGCGTTTGCGATCAGGTGCAGCCATTGGCCGTGCGTGACGGCCGCGCGGACGACCTTGTCCGGCTCGCTCCAGCTCCCGTCCTTGGTGAGGTCGGTGCTGCGGGCGGGCTGGACGTCGACCATCTTCACATCAGTGCGTACCACTGCCACCTTGGTCGCCGCGAGCGCGGCGAAGTAGGCGTCGGTGTCGGCCGCACTCATCGGGCCGAAGATGTCGCCGGTCGCGAACCCCACCTGCGTGGGCTTGCTACTGAGCGACAACGCCAACTGGGCCGGCATTCCGGCCGGCGTCGTTGGGGACGCGCTCGGTGAGGGCGAAGCGCCTGGTGCGTCCGCGGCACTGGTGCCGGGCGCGGCGCTTGATGGTGCCGTGGACGGCGAGGGCGACGAGCAAGCAGTCGCCAGGGCGGCCGTGACGACTAGCGTCAGGACCACCCGCCGTGTTGTTCTGGACATCCCGCTCCTTCGAGTAGGTCCGGACAGGTTCTCCGGATAGATCGGTTGCGCATCCGCGGAAAATGGTTTATCCGCGAAGCCGGGTCATTCTACACAATAAATGTTCTATTAGTCAATGGTGCAAATGACTAATCTGCGGCTTTGTCGCTTGGGAGAGGGTACTTGAGGGCAAACTTCCGGACGGCATCCCGAAGTTTCTGTAGCTGTGCTTCATCTTCGCGATGATCTACGGCTTGCTTCATCCACTCCGCGATTTGCTCCATATCACTTTCTATCATTCCGCGCGTAGTAATAGCTGGGGTGCCGAGACGGATACCACTGGGGCGAAATGGCGGAAGCGGGTCGTTTGCGACGCTGTTTTTATTGAGCGTTAAGCCAATCTTATCGAGTACAGTCTCCACTACGCCGCCGTCCAAGCCGAAGGATTTGTATACGTCGGCTAGTATGAGGTGGTTAGAGGTCCCGCCGGTGACGAGCTGGAAGCCACGTTTTTGGAGAGCGTCGGCTAGGGCAGCAGCGTTTTTTACGATTTGCTTGGCATAGGCCTTAAATTCCGGCTGCAGGGCTTCGCGGAAAGCCACCGCCTTGGCGGCAATAATGTGCTCGTGCGGGCCTCCTTGGGTGCCGGGGAAAATTGCCCGGTCGATGAGGGTCGGGATGTTTTCGAGGGTTTTTTCTGGTTTCTTCAGTGGCGTACTGACTACGCCCTTACTCAAGATCAGGCCGCCCCGTGGTCCCCGCAGCGTTTTGTGAGTGGTAGTGGTGATGACGTGGAAGCCGTAATCAAACGGGTTCTTGGCAATGCCGGCGGCAATCAGGCCGGCGATGTGGGCCATGTCGGCCATGAGCAAACATTGGTCCCCCACTGCCCGACCGATCTCGGCAAACTTTGCATAATCGAGCTCGCGTGGGTAGGCGCTAAAGCCTGCCAGGATAAGCTTTGGTTTGTGCTCCAGGGCCAGGCGGCGCAGTTCGTCGTAGTCAATTTCGCCGGTGGCCGGGTCTTTCATTTTGTACGGCACAAAATTGTACAAATGGGCCGAGCGCGTCATGGGGTTGCCGTGCGTGAGGTGGCCGCCGTGCGAAAGGTCCATAGCGAGCACTGTGTCGCCGGGCTCGAGCCATGCATAGTACACGGCTTCGTTGGCCGGTGCGCCGCTGTGCGGTTGGACGTTGGCATGATCGGCTTTGAATAGCTGCTTTGCCCGGTCGATCGCTATCTGCTCGAGTTGGTCGGTGTTTTCCTGGCCGCCGTAGTAGCGTTTGCCAGGGTAGCCCTCGCTGTATTTATTGGTAAATATGCTGCCCATGGCGGTCAGAACGTCTCTGCTGACATAGTTTTCGCTCGGGATGAGCTCTAGCCCTTCCCGCTGGCGTTTTTCTTCGGCAATTATGAGCTCTTCGATGGCTTTGTCGTGCATATATAGGCTCCTATTTGAGATTAAATGTAGTAATTGCTTGGTCGATGATAGAGGGCAAGTCTTGGGGGTTGTTGTAGCGCTCAAACCGGTAATGAGGCAGCTCAATGCCCAGAAGCAGGCGCGACACGTGAGCGTCCGTGTGGGCTACGGCAAGAACGGGTTTTTTCATGGCCTCGAGAGCAGTGCCGAGCTCGTAGCCCAGCCCGATGGCGGGATAGTCGCACACGGCCACAAACAGGTCGCACCCAGCGAGACATGTTTGGATGTCCCACTGATACACATCGTGCGGCGTCCCCTTGATGGTGCCGAGAAATTCGGTCACATCATAACGGGAACGCAGCTGGTTTTTGAGGTCAATGATCTGGGTTTTGAATTCTTCGGGGGCGTGGGTCAAGGAGCACCCGATATAAATTTTGAGCTTATCCGTAGGCATGCAGGCAACGTCCAAGGGTTAATGGCATCAGGTGGACGGTGAGGCTAATACTACGGGTGCTTCATTGCGTGATCCTGGTGTGTTTTCTTTAGTTTACCATAAGCGCGCTGTGCTACCGCCGGGGGCCCTTCCAGGCTCGCAACAGATTTTGCAGGTCGGCGTAAATTTCGCTGAACACTTTATCGGCGGCGCGATCGGCATCGATACGCATAATGCGTTCGGGCATTTCTTGCCAGAGATCGCGGAAAGCCCCCCGGACGTTTTCGTGGAAGCTGAGGCTCGCCAGATCGTATTTGCTGGCGGTTTCTTCGCGGTTTTGGGCGCTAATGCGCCTTAGACCTACTTCTGGCGTGACGTCGAGCCAGTATGTGCGCTTAGGGAGAAGACGGTAAGTGGCGAGATCACAGACGTCATTGACGATATCGGCCGGGACGCCCTCGCTGGCCTGGTAGGCTTTAGCCGAAAACACATAGCGGTCGGTGATAACAATGCGGCCGGCCTCGAGTGCAGGCAGTACCACTTGGCGCACATGCGCATGGCGGTCGGCGGCAAATAGAAACAGCGACTCCATACCGTCCATGTCGTCCTTGGCCAAATTGTGATCCAGCCAGATCTGCCGCAGGCGCTGGCCTAGATCGGTAGCGCCGGGCTCGCGGGTCACGAGGACGTCGTAGCCGGATTCGGTGAGGCGTTTGCCGAGTTCTGCCGCCAGCGAGGTTTTGCCGGCACCTTCCCCGCCTTCAAGCGCGATGAATAAACCGGTAAGTTTGGCACGGTTAAGCGGTTTCATCATATCTAGAGTCTAGCAGATATATGGTACATTAGAAGAAACGGGTAGGTGATTTATGAAATACAAGCCGTACGAAGAACGCACTCCTGATGGCCAGTATAAGGCTATTTTACAGCGCATTCTTGCTGAAGGGGAATTTAGTACAACGAGGCAAGGGCCGCGTGCAAAAACAGTTATTGGCGTGCAGATGCATTTCCGATTAGACAACGGATTTCCGCTTATAACAGACCGAAGCATAAAAACATTTTGGCAAAAGCCAATTGGTGAGTTGTGTGCATTTATTAATGGCGCCAGGACTCGAGATGAGCTTGCGGCCTTCGGCTGCACGTGGTGGGATGCATGGACCTCAGAAGAGAAGACCTCAAAAAGAGGCTTAGCTTTTGGTGACATTGGGCCGGGTTCGTATGGAGCAGCATTTCATGACTTTCCTACGGCTGATGGCGGATCTTTTGACCAGTTTAAGCATCTTGTGGAGCAGATTAAAGAACTGCCCGAGTTGCGAACTCACTTTGTGACCCCATGGATTCCTCAATACATTGTTCGAGGTAAGGGTAAGCAACAAAAAGTTACAATTGCGCCGTGCCATGGCTGGGTCCACGTCCGAATTATTAACGACAAGCTGCATTTACATATGTTCCAAAGGTCCGGGGATTTTCCCATTGGCGTTCCCTCAAATATGGTTCAATATGCGGCACTCGCTCTTATGCTCGAAAGCCTCACTGGCTATGAAGCGGTTGAATACGTTCATACTATTTCGGACGCTCATATATATGAGGACCAAATCGAATATCTAACACCAATGCTTGATAGGGAGTCGCTGCGGTTACCCACGGTGCGATTGACCGAAGAGGGCAAGAAAATCACCGACATCCATGATTTCCGGATGGAGCATTTTGAACTTGAAGACTACTTCCCCCACCCCAGCATTCCGAAAATCCCGGTGGCAACATAAGTGGTATCGATGGTGGTGGCGCAGGCCCGCAACCGCGTGATCGGCCGTGCTAATGATTTGCCGTGGTATTTGCCGGCTGATTTGAAGCACTTCAAGGAGCTGACGAGCGGGCGCGCGGTGATTATGGGCCGCAAGACGTTTGAATCGATCATTGCTCGGCGCGGCCAACCATTGCCCAACCGCACCAATATTGTGGTGAGCCGCGACGCGCACTTCCAGGCCGAGGGCGCGACTGTGGTAGCTACGCCCGAGGAGGCGCTTAAGGCAGCCGGGTCCGGCGAAGTGTTCGTGATTGGGGGCGGTGCGATTTTTGAGGCTATGCTACCTATGGCCGAGCGCCTGTATCTCACCCAAGTCGAGGCCGACATTGAAGGCGATGCGTATTTCCCCGCTCTGGATCCGGACGAATGGCGCCCCACCAGCACCGAGCATCATAAAGCCGATGAAAAAAACCAGTACGACTATGCTTTTATTACCATGGAGCGAACATCATGAGTAGCGGTTATGATTTGCGCCACGCCCGAGTGGAGGCGCAGAAGCAAAAAATGCGCGACCTCATAAAACAGGGCATCTGCGCGTTTTGCGAAGAGCATTTTGAAACGTATCACGACAACCCGGTTGAGTTTCAATCTGAGCATTGGACCGTAGCCAAAAATGATTACCCATATACCGGTACGGCGCTGCACCTTTTGGTGGTGTCGCGCAAGCACGTATCGATGTTTAGCGAATTGGCGCCGGCCGCGCGGGCAGATTTTACCGAAGTGTTATGCGAGGTCGAGAAGCGGTGGAAGTTACCGAGTTATGCTGTCGGCATTCGCGTGGGCGAGATTGAGGTGAACGGTGGCACAGTGGATCATTTGCACGCGCATATTGTGGTGGGCGATGTCGATGATCCTGGCCACGAGCCGGTGAGGTTTAAGATGAGCTCGAAGCGGGCTTAGCCGAAATTCCCAGTTTAGCCAGGACATTGGCGGTGTTGGTGAAACTTTCGAAAGCGGCTTCGGCGCCGGCATCATAGAAGGGCTGGATGTCGTCGCCATTTGATACGCCAATACTGTGTACGATGCCGGCTTCATTGGCGGCAAAAATATCGCGCTGGGTGTCGCCGATGATATAAACCTGGTCCTTGGCATCTTCGAAACCGGCGCGCTGGATGGCGAGTCGGATTAGATCGGCGCGGGTCGTGTGGGGGTCATCGCCAAAACCACCGACCGAAAAATAACTGTAGAGCCCCACTGCCTCGAGCTTGCGGCGGGCGATCGTTTTGAGATTGGCGGTCGTGAGGCCGAGCAACACGTCGTGCTCTTTGAGCGTGTTTAGAAGCGCTAGTACCCCCGGCATAATCTTGATGCTGCCCTCGCGGAATGAACGCTTGTGGACCTGGTCGAGTTCACGCAACAGATCGGGCATAGCACCTTTGATTTGATCCTCGGCCCAGCCTTCGTTGCGCAGCAGAGCGGCAAGTACAATCTTGTCTGAGTAGCCGCGGAAATCTTCTTTAATTTCGACACTGATTTCATGGACATTATTGACTGCTTGAGCCTCGCGGTTGTGAATAGTGCCCTCGATGAGGGTGCCGCCAATATTGAAGAGGACCAGTTTGCGGTTTTTGCTGTTGGGCTGCGTTTTGACATTTGGATAGGGCTTCCAGACCTCGGGCGGGTCTTCTTCGAGGTGAACGCTGACCTTGATAATTTTTACGCCGCCGGCCTTCAATATCCCATCACCGTCGAGCATGGAGTAGCCGCGGGCATAGTAAAGTTTGGC
>DATAMV010000081.1:0-1847 GCA_036266515.1 Candidatus Saccharimonadia bacterium | reverse complement strand
ACTTATTCTTGACATTGTCATTTAACCTCTCTACGCTGCTCCTTGCCACACTTTCACTTATCAGGAGACAGCCGATGTTACCCGAGTGCCGCACTCCCGACCCAACCTTTGCCATTCCGACTTTTGACGTCACGCCGAGCGATGTGGAAGAATTCGTCGAGGAACTCTGGGAGTTCCAATCGGCCTTTCATGACTGTTTTACGCGCAGTGAGCCAGGCGCCCACTTCTTTGACTATATGGTGGGCCAATTGAGCCCGCTCGCACGGAAGTCGATTGAGCCGATGGCGCTCCACGGAGAGGGCGGCACGATCCGGGGGATGCAGCGGTTTATCAGTGATGTGCCCTGGGATGCAGAGCAGATGCGGTGGAACTACCATCAGCTCGTGGCCGAGGAGATGGGCGAGCCAGACGGGATCCTCATGTTTGATGAGACGGGTTTTGCCAAAAAAGGCACGGCCTCCGTAGGGGTCGCCCGGCAATACTGTGGAACGTTGGGCAAGGTCGACAATTGTCAAGTGGGGGTGTTTGCCGCCTACGCCTCACGGCAGGGGGATACCCTCGTTGACAAACGCTTATTTCTGCCTGAGGGGGGGTGGACGGAGGCGTATGCCTCTCGCCGGGCCGCGTGCCAGGTCCCTCCGGAGGCGACCTTTCAAAGCAAGCCACAGTTGGCGGCGACGATGTTGCAGGCCATCGCGCACGAACGGCTCCTCCCGTTCAAATATGTGGTGGCGGATTGCCTCTATGGGAATAGCCCTGACTTTCTCGACGCCGTAGACGCGTGTGTTGGGGGCACGACGTTCGTGGCGATCCCATCGGAGACGCGTGGCTGGCTTCAGCGCCCGTGCACGGAGGGTAAGACCTATGCCTATAAGGGAGCAATACGCGCGAAGCGGGTGGTGACGGCCGACGCGCCCGCCCCAGCGACCGTGGCGGCCATCGCCGCGCGCCTCCCCGCGTCGCAGTGGTATCGGCGCACGGTCTCGGAAGGGACCAAGGGGCCGCTTGCGTATGTGTTTGCCCGCCAACGCGTGACGTTAGGTAAGGAGGGCCTCCCGGACCGGACCGTCTGGCTGGTCATCAAGCGGACATTGGGAGCCGAGCCCGTGGACGCGTATTATATCAGTAATGCCCCGGCGCGTACGCCGCTGCGCACCTTGGTGTGGCTCAGTGGGGTGCGCTGGGCCGTGGAACAATGCTTCGAAGCAAGCAAAACGGAGCTGGGCATGGCGCACTATGAAGTGCGCAAATATCCGGGCTGGCATCACCATATGCTGACCACGATGCTGGCGCATTTCTTCCTGTGGCACCTGAAGGTGCGCTTGGGGAAAAAAAGCCCCAGCGTTGACGGTGTCGCAGCTGCGGATGTTATTGGCGGTCGTCTTGCCCCTGCGGCGCCTGACGATAGACGACGTCCTCGCCTTGGTGGCATGGGTACAGCAGCGTAATCACCAGGCCTATGACGCACATCGCAAGCGGCGCCTAGAAGGCGGCTAGCCTATGGGCGCGAGAGGTGGGTGTTTCTAGGTTTGTAATTTTTGTAGTATAAAATATGTTCGAGGGCTTCAATTGCACCCTCACATATGCCATGTCCTCAGCATCCGGTAGCTTCTCCCTCACGCGCTGCCCCGGATGGGGGAGTCTGGGATGAGGGCCAGGGAACAGCAGTTTCACAACGCTTGGAGAGCATCAGCGGTGAGCCAAGAGAGCGCAGGGACAACGACCCCGAGCACAAGAGAGAAAAAGAAAGAATTAAATGACGTTGTAGGGATAATCAAGCGTGGGATCATGACTTGGGCTTGCACGAGAAGTACATCCCGTGTGGGATTGTGGATGAAGAGAGCGGG
>DATAMV010000080.1:0-6274 GCA_036266515.1 Candidatus Saccharimonadia bacterium | reverse complement strand
CGATGTGAACGTAGCGGGGCCGGAAGCCGGCGGCCAACACCATTTCGATCTGGGCATCGAAGGCCTCCTGCTGCCGGCGGTTGAACTCGTCTGAAGTGGCATTGTCGCCGTCGGCCAAGTGCGTCATGACGCCCTCGAGCTGGAGCTTGGGATACGACCTAAGCACCTCCAAATAGGCCGGAAGTTCTGAGGGCGATAGGCCCAGACGGTTCATGCCCGTGTTGAGCTCAAGATGAATCCGTACCACCCGGCCCAGTGCGCCAAAGGCCTTGAGGCCCGCAATGTCTTGGACCACGTATGAACAATGGGTCGTGTTGAGCAGCCGGACGTTTCCCGGCCGGATATAGCCCATCACGAGCACACGGTGATCGGTGACGTCGTGGATATGCTCGGCCTCATGATAGCCATCCACGGCTAGGAGCGGGCTGGCTTTGAGGGCCCGGGCGACGAGGTCGATGCCGTGGCCGTAGGCGTTGCCCTTAAGCACCGGGATTATAGTGTAATCCCGGTGCTGTGCCTGGACGAGCCCGACATTATGTTGCAGCGCGGCGCGGCTGACCTCGATGCGATTGAGGGGCCGGTAGCCACTTGAAAGCAGGTGACGGGCAATGGTTTTGAGGTGACGCCGGATCATTTTGCGCTTAGCGAAGCTAGAATTGCTTCAGGAAGTTAGTGCTAAAGCTGGTTTGGAGGCGGGCGCGGGCCGTGTGGCGCTCTTCGGCCAGGCGGATCAATTCGACCACGAGCTGGTGATTAGACAAGCCGGCTTGGCGCCAGTTGTGGGCATAGAGGCTACCGGGCAATGGGTTGATTTCGTTGAGGAATACCTCATTGGTCTTGCCATCGATGAGCAGGTCGATCCGGGCAATTCCGGTGCAGCCGACAGTGCGATAGGTGGCCAGGGCGAGCTCCTGGGCTTCGTCGTAGAGCTTACGTGGCAGGTCGGCTGGGATTTTGCTGTAGCCCTGCGCGCCTTGCTTAGCGCCGCCCATTTTTTTGCCGCCGCCGCTCAGGTATTTGGTATCGAAATCGAAGAAGTCGTCGGGTTTGGTAAGGGGCTGCTCAAGCAGAGCCGGGCGCGGAGTATCATTGCCAATGACGGGCAGCGTGACCTCAATGAGGTTGTTTACCCCTTGCTCTACCAGGACTTTGTCGTCGTAGTGCGTGGCGACTTCGAGGGCATTCATGAGCTGGGCCGGATCGGTGACGCGAGTAATGCCAATGCTCGAGCCAAGCAGCGCCGGCTTCACGAACAGCGGGTACTTGAGGTGTTTGATGCGCGTCATGATGGCGACCGGGTCGGCGGCCAGCTCGGAGGCTTTGAACCACACCCACGGCGTGCTTGGAATGCCGGCGGCCTGGGTGACGAGCTTGGTGAGGACTTTATCCATCGCAACGGCGCTAGCCGAAACGCCGCAACCCACGTAGGGCACGCCGGCCATGTCGAGCAGGCCCATGAGCGCGCCGTCTTCGCCGTAGGTGCCGTGCATGGCCGGGAAGACTATATCGATTTTGCGGTACATTTTACGGCCAGCGAACTGGCTTGATTTTACTAGTGTTAAGCCATTATCAAATAGCAGATGCACCTTGGAGGCTTTGGCTAGAAACTCGTTTAGACCATCGCCTTGGTAGAGCGAAATGTCAGCCAATTTGTCGTCCCAATACCAGGACCCGTCTTTGGCGATGTAGACCGGCTCCACCCGGAACTCATCGGTGAGCTTGAGGGGTTTAATGATGCTAGCGATGGCAGTGACGATAGAAACGTCGTGCTCGGCGGTGCGGCCGCCAAATATTACGGCTATGGTTTTCATGCCGCGATCATAGCAGCGTCCGGCTGAAATTACAATTGTTTTGCATTAATTGTAACAGCGACTTAGTAGAATAATTCCCGGCGGATGCGATATTTGAAACCGGCCATAATTTTTTCACCGGCTTTGTTCCAGAAGCGGTACCGGGAAGGTTTGAGCGGCAGATCATACACGCCGACGTATTCGGTGACGCTATCGGGATGAAAGCCGGTTTTGAATTGCGCGAGCCCCGCTAGTGGGTGGGTTTTGTCGTCGATCCGGGCGGCCGGTGGCACGCCGTGGAGGTCGTACTCGGTGCAGCCGCGAGCTTTGGCCCAGCGCATAATTTCCCACTGCAGCAGGTATGGCGCCTGGAGTTCGGGGTGCTCCCGGGTGGAGCCGCCGTCTTTATACAACCCTTGACGGCCGGCGGCCAGGGCAAACACTCCGGCCAGCACCTGGCCTTCGTAGGTTGCGAAGAACAGCTGGCCGCATTGGTCCCGGCCGTGGATGCGCCAGAATAGCTGCAAGTACTGCCGGGAGCGCATAAAAAAGCCGGCGCGGGCCTGCGTGGCGCGCATCAGTTCATACATGATATCGAGATTATCTTGGGTAATGGGAACGGCTTCGATTTTGACGCCTTTGCGCTCGGCCAGGCGGATATTGTAGCGGGTCTTTTGCTTGAACCCGGCCAGAATTTCTTCCTCGGACGGACGCAGGTCAACGGTGACGGTGTAGCGGTTCCATTGCAGGTCGTATTTGGCTTTTTGAAGGCCCAATTTCGGCAATTCCGAAGCAAATTCCGCAGTGAGATCCGGCTCAATTTTGAGCATGAAGGCGCGGGGTGCGGAAAAGTCGGCTAGCAGGGCCTTCAGCTGCCCGGCCGAGGCGACGCCCGGACCTTTTGGCGCGAGCCACAGCTCCCCCAGCCCCGGTATATTGTGTACGAGATACAGCACCGCAATAGTGACGCCGTCGAGCTCATGGATGACGTGCTCGGGCCGCCAACCGTAGATGCTTTTGAACTGGCCATAGGCGGCCGACTGCAGTGGGTTCCCGCCGTCTGGGTTGAGAGCGATCAGCTCGTCCCAGTGCAGCATTTCTTCGCGGGTGGCGAGCCTCATGAGCGCACCAGCTTCTGAGCTAGGCGATAGACCGCGTATTTGGCCGGCCTGACGGGTAGCTCCCAGGTGCCGATGGACGTAATCATTTCCCCGCCTACAGACTTTTTGAAGCGGGTATGGCCAGCCCAGGGGTGGCCCGGCTGGTCGTCCGGAGCCACGCCGCCATAATCGAAGCGGTCCAGACCCTTGGCTTTGGCGTCTAGAATCATCCACCATAAGAGTGCGATGGCGCCTTTGTGTTCGCGGTTGAGATCCGGATGGGTGGCGGCTTCAACATAATACCGGGTGCCGCCAAAGTCTAGGCAGATGGCGCTCGCGATAGCGTGGCCTTCGCGCTCTGCGCGGTAGATGCGGCCGACCCCCATGGGCAAAAATGTATCGACCATGGCGCGGTAGTAAGCCGGGGCGTGGGGTTTGAACCCGCCGCGGGCCGCGGTTTCTTTCTGCATCTGGAGGTGCTCTTCGATGAGGCCGGGGTCGGCGCTAACCACAAAGGCTAGGCCCCGGGCCGCGGCGGTGTTGATGAGGTTGCGGTTGCTTGAGGAGATGGCGCGGCGGAGTTCGGCCTCGTCTGGTGTAATGTCGAGCTGCAGCCGGTGTTTGGGCTGCATGTCGCCGACGGCGCGGGCGCCCAGCTGCCGCATGCCCTCGGCCGTGGCGTCGCCCAGCGGCTCCAGACGCACGAAGTCGGCGCGGGCATCGCGGGCCGCTGCGACCATAGAATGCACGGCCGGCTCGAGCGCGGCGCCCTGGACGGTGGGGCCGTACGCCGCGTATAGGTAGCGAATGCCGCCGCGGCCCTGGCGTACTGCCCCGAGCCAGCTCCAACCCTTGCCGGCTTCAGCCAAGACCCCGCGCCCCTGCACCTCCTGAAACGCCGCCCAGGCCCGGCTCTGGTACAAATGGCCACCGAGTTTGATGAGCGCTTCGTCCCAAGCTGGAGTGAGGTCTGTCATTAGGTAAATTGTATCAGACCAAGCTCAGAGACCGGGCCATGATGTCCTTTACGCGTGTAATAAACCGGTCGGCCTCTTTGAGCCGTAGCAGCCAGCACGGCACAAAGTAAGCCGCTACCGCGATCAGCAAGATTAAGGCAAATTTGGGCGCCAGGGTCACAAAACCGCGGTCTAGGGCATAGAGCGGCAAGAAGTGCGACACCGACAGGTAGAGAATGGGTGCCATAACCGCCCCCGCCAGAATCATGCGCCACGTCCCGGCCCAAATTGAACGCATACCAAAGCTGCCTTTGCGCCAGCGCAGGATAATGAGAAGCGCGATGGTTTCGAGCCCAGTGACAACGCTTGCGGCCATGGCCAAACCAATCACGCCGTGAGTGCGCGAGAGAATAATACTTAAGAGAATGTTAAGAGGAATGCTGGCTAGGCTCAAATACAGCGGCGTACGCGTATCCTGAAGGGCGTAGTATACCCGTGACACTAGCAAAAACAGACTCATAAAGACGATCGTGGCAGAATACCACCCCAGCGTTGAGGCGACAGTAGGATCGCCGCTCGCAAGCAGGAGCCGCACGATATAGCCGCGGGTAATGACTGCAAAGATAGCGGCTGGAATGGCCAAAAACAGAATTAGCCGGGCGGTGCGGACAAAGGTTTTTACGAGTTCGGCGCGTTCCCCCTGCGCGGCGCGGTCGGCCAGTTTCGGAAAGACCGCGGTGGTAATCGAGGTGCCAATGAGCGCCAGCGGGACATTGCGCAGGTCGTTGGCCAGCGAAAACTGGGCAATGGCTGCGCCGCCAATTGTGGAGCCAATTACCGTTTCGATTGAATAATTGATCTGGTCGATACCCTGGTCGATACTGCGCGGCAGCATAAGTTTGAGGGTTTGGCGCACCCCCTTGAGCTTCAATGACAGGATGGGGCGCCATTTGAAGCCCAAACCCACCAGCCCCAACCACTGCAATAGACTTTGCAGAACCACGCCAAACACTACGCCGTAGGCCGCGCCGTAAATGCCGAAATGCTTAGAAAACACCAAAATGCCGACGATGATGCCGGCATTATAGAGGATGCCAGCGAGCGAAAAGACCACAAACCGGCCGAACGCCTGCTGGACGCATCCGAGGATGCTGGAAATGGCAAAGAGCATGGGTGTCACCGCCATAATGCGGGTAAGCTGGACGGTAAGGTCGTGCGTGGATTTGTTGAAACCAGGTGTAATGAGCGTGGTAAGCGGGTCGGCAAAGATGATGATGAATATGCCGCCGACCAGCGTGGCGAGCACTAATACGTTAAGCAGGCTCGAAGTGACGCGCCAGGCCTCTTCGCGTTGGTCTTTGGCGAGGTGTTCGGACAATACCGGAATGAAGGCCACCGCGAACGCGCCCGAAACCAGCAGCGTAAACAATAGTTCGGGCAGGCGGAAGGCGGCGTTGTAGGCACTGAGGTGCTCGCCGACGCCAAAGTGCGTTACGAGCAGGCGGCTGCGGAGCAGGCCGAGCAGGCGGCTGAGCATATAAGCGGCGGCAATAATGATCGCCACGTTGCCGACGGTGTGGCGGTGGTTGAGCTTAGCCAGGAAGCTCCGGGCTTGGTTTACCATGTGGAGTTGCCCATTATCATGCTGCGGTCATTATACGCTTACAGGCCAAACATTAGGCGGCGGCGGGTGCACCCGAAGCCGGGGCTACGTCTTCTGCCTCAGTGCCGGGTTCGCGGGGATCGTCTTTCTTGGGATCATTGGGACGCGGGCCGACGAGATCAACAAATTCGTCTTTATCGATGACCTCATCTTTGATGAGCTTGGCCGCAATCTTGTTGACCTTTTCGCGGTACTTGCTGATGGCTTCGCCGGCGCGCTTGGCGGCTTCGTCGATGAGGGTGGCCACCTCTTCGTCGATTGTTTTGGCCACTTCTTCGGAGTAGTTTTTGCCCTCGTAGAAGTCGCGGCCGAGGAAGACGGAATCGGAGTGCGAGCCAAATACCCGGTTGGGCAGCTTGTGGCTCATTCCGTTGTCCATGATCATGTGGCGGGCCAGCTGGGTGGCTTTTTGCAGGTCATTGGAGGCGCCATTGGTGATGTCGCCAAAGACGATCTTTTCGGCCATGCGGCCGCCAAGCATTACGGCCAGGTCGTCTTTGTAATCGGCGACGGAAGTGAGGTGGCGGTCCTCCGTGGGCAGCTGCCAGGTGAAGCCACCGGCGCGACCGCGCGAGATAATGCTAACCTTGTTTACCGGATGAGCATTAGGCAGGGTATGCGCCACAATGGCGTGACCGGCCTCGTGGAAGGCGGTGATTTCCTTTTCCTGCGGGTTCATAACGTGGGTTTTGCGCTCTGGGCCCATGAGAACCTTTTCAACACTGGCGTTGAGGTCTTTTTGGGTAATCTTCTTCTGATCCAGGC
>DATAMV010000079.1:0-1925 GCA_036266515.1 Candidatus Saccharimonadia bacterium | reverse complement strand
GATGTTGCGAAGCGCAATACGGCACTCTTCCACCTTGCCACCCAGGCTCTTTACGATCTCCTTGCGGCGCTCTTCGGTGAGTGGCGGAATGCTCATGCGAATCACATTGCCGTCATTGGACGGATTCAGTCCGAGCGACTGATTCTCGCGAACCGCCTTTTCAATCACCGCCAGCGCGGTCTTATCCCACGGTGTCACGGCAATAGTGCGGGCATCGGGCGTATTAACGCTCGCCGCCGCTTTGAGCGGCTGCATAACGCCATAGAGCTCGATCATAATACCGTCGAGCATCCCGGCATTGGCACGACCCGTGCGCAGGCTCTTTAAATCCTCACCAAAATGCTCGACCGCCTTCTCCATTTTGGGTCCGGCCGCATCTACGATTGGTCTGATCATACCCCTCCTAGTTCCATCCGCTCATACCGGCGAATGACTATATTCTCTCCCAATTTGGCGATCATGTCAGTGGTAAGTTTGCCAATGGTGACATCGGGGTCCTTCACAAACGGCTGGTTCACGAGGCAAACCTGCTCATAAAACTTGTTCAGCTTACCGTCTACGATCTTCTCAATGATTTCAGCAGGCTTGCCGGCCACTTCCTTGCGGTAAATGTCGCGCTCGCTCTCAACCACGTCAGCCGGCACGGCCTCGGGGTTCAGGTATTGGGGAGCGGCGGCGGCCACATGCATGGCAATGTCGCGTACGAACGCCTTGAAGTCGTCGGTGCGAGCCACGAAGTCGGTTTCGCAGTTCACTTCCACGAGCACGCCGATACGGCCACCGTGGACGTAGCCTTCAACGAGGCCGGCGCGGGCTTCGCGCTCGCTCTTCTTGGCGGCCGAAGCCTCACCTTTTTCGCGCAGCCATTTCACGGCTTTGTCGAAGTCACCACCGGCCGTCTCGAGGGCTTCTTTAGCCTTCATCATACCGGCGCCGGTCTGGTCGCGCAGTTTCTTAATGTCGTCAACAGAAATTGCCATCAAACAGTTCCTTTTTCTAATGCTTAAGTTAAAGAGAGTTAAGCGGCGGCCGGTTCGGCAGCTTTTTCGGCGGCCTTAGCGGCGTGCAGCTTAGCGCCTTCGGCCGCAGCCTCAGCGATAGCCTGCGTAATCACGCGTACGGCCTTGATGGCGTCATCGTTGGCCGGGATGCGGTAATCAACCACATCGGGATCAGCGTTCGAGTCCACAATGGCAATCACTGGGATGTGCAGCTTGCGGGCTTCAGCCACGGCAATGCTTTCCTTGGGCACGTCTACCACGAAGATGGCGGCCGGCAGGCCGTCCATGTGCTTGATACCGCCGAAAATGCGGTTGAGGGCAGCGGCTTCGTTGGTGAAGTCCAAAAGCTCTTTCTTGTTGTACTTCGAGGCCAGATCGCCACTTTCGATACCGGCATCAAGCTTCTTCATACGCTGCACCTGCAGGCGGATAGTACGGAAGTTGGTCAGCATGCCGCCGAGCCAGCGCTCGGTCACATACGGCAGGCCATTGGCTTCGGCGATTTCTTTCACCACCGGCACAGCCTGGCGCTTGGTACCTACAAACAGGATCTTGCCACCATTAGCAGCCGTCTGCTTGGCGAACGCAGCCGCGTCCTTGAGCATTACACCAGTCTTGGTGAGGTCAATAATGTGAACACCACCACGTACACCGTAGATGTACTGCTTCATCTTCGGGTTCCAACGGCGGGTTTGGTGACCAAAGTGGGCACCTGCTTCTAACAGCTCTTTGAGGCTTACATCAGCCATTTTAAATTGTGTCCTTTCGACTTCATATGGCCACCCGAGCGGGAGGATTACGGCCATACTGCTTCATTTAATTACGTAGCTGGGCTACTGTATCAGATATTTCCCCTCAGGACAAGCCTCCTAGGCGTGATATTGCGTTCACCTACGCCAACCCCAAAACCTTGGGCGCAGTCGT
>DATAMV010000078.1:0-4978 GCA_036266515.1 Candidatus Saccharimonadia bacterium | reverse complement strand
CGTCTCGATATGAGTGAATACCAGCAGACCGCCGATGTGGACCGAATCCTTGAAAGCGCCGCCCAAAACCCCGATGCATTGCTGCCCAAGGTCCGCCAAGCGCCGTTTAGCGTGGTGTTGTTCGATGAGATCGAAAAAGCCCATCCCAATATCTTGAACCTTTTCTTGCAATTACTAGACGAAGGCAACCTTACGGACCTCACCGGCCACCCAGCCTCATTTAAAGACGCTATTATCATTGCCACATCCAACGCCGGCGCCGACGAGATCCGCAAACACATCGAGGCCGGGGAACAGCTCGAAAACTTTGCGGACCAGTTTACCAACGATCTGATTGACGCAGGCATGTTCCGGCCGGAATTTCTTAACCGCTTCGACGAGATCGTGCTGTTTAGGCCCCTCAATGAAGCCGAGCTCGGCCAGGTGGTGCAGCTCATGATCCGCGAGGTCAACAAAACTCTGGAGCCGCAGAAGATCGCGGTCGAAATTACGGCCGATGCCGCGGCCGAATTGGTGTCCGTGGGCTACGACCCGCGCCTCGGCGCCCGTCCAATGCGGCGCATGGTGCAACGCAAAGTTGAGGACACCGTCGCCGCCATGATATTGCGCGGCGAGGCTAAGGCCGGCGACACCATCACCCTCGACGCCGACCAGCTCGGCGGGGGAGGCGCTGCCGCCCCGGAAACACCGCCACCTCCAGCAAGCTAGCGCCGGGCTTCGGCTTCCACCACTGCCAGGAGTCCCACCGAGTAATTACTAAAGCTATCGGCCGGGGTTTGCCGGTGAACATCCATAAAATCCAAATAGGCTTGCTCCGCACCATCCGCATTATGATCAAGACGAATTCGAAGCATAAACTGCTGAAACGGCCGCATACCTCCGTCAAATGAATTCCACACCTGGACAAGCTGCGCGGCAGCATCGCACCCCACCTCTGGCCGTTTATTTGCGAGCGCTTCGACTGTCCGCACCACGTAATGGGCCGTTCCCTGATCATCGCCGTGGGTTCGCGAAACCTGCTGCGCCACTTCCACTAAAGCCGCCGGCGCCTGCTCGTAATTGCCAAATGCCGCCTCCACGCCGTAGACAGACGCCGTTGCCTTGGCCCGCACCGCTCGTTGGGCATAGTCGTTGCGTTCAGCCGGCGGAAGGTCGTCTAGGCGCGGCATCCGCGGGTCAAGCGCCAGTACGCTCTCGCAATCGCCGCCAGCCCTAGCAAAATCTTCAAGTGCCCGTGTCCATCTCCCTGTACCAGAGATCGGGGCAATGATCCGGCGGGCGCTCTCCAGATCGCCAATACTTCCATAAATCTTGGCCGTCTGCTGCCGGATATCATCAACCACATCAGACCGGTTATCGGCATATTCAAGCTCCGGATCATCAGATTCAATTTGCCGCCGGATATCGTCAAATTTAGCGCCATCTAAGATTTGCATGCCAAGACTGTAGCTCAAAAACGTCCCGGTATAGCGCATGGTCGGAGAAGCTATGTGCCGCTCCATGGCCAAGGCATTGGCCGCCTGTCGGCGCACATCCACCGGCAAACCCCGGTCCTGCATAACTTTCAGCCCAAAGCCCATGCGCCGACCCGGCAGGCTGAGCCGCTGGCCATGAGTGCCGTCATTTTCAACCTGCTCGCTGGCCCGCAAATACATCGAAACCGCCTGCCACTTTCCTTCCGTTGCCGGCTCATAGCCATACACAGCTTCGGCAAACAACATGGTCGCTTGTGCATCGACCCGTTCGGCAACAATGTCTGCGCGCACCGCAGCGAGTCCTGGATCGGTCAGAAGAGCGGCCGGATCATTGCCGGGCGTCCGGCGCTCGCTTTTCGCCCGGTCCAAATAATGAGCCCACGCCACCGCCCGGCGTTCTGGATTAATCACCATCCGAGCCGGATCATCTCCGGCCGACTGCTGAAGCAGCTGATTGATCCACGATCCAGGGGCGGCGCCAGCCTCAGCGCAAAGATCCATCACCGCCCTCAAAGATGCCGCCGACGGGTCCGCTTCCGGCGTCAAAAAAGCCCGCAGGTCGTCGGTTGCTCCGAAATGTCCACCAAGTGCTGCCTCAAAGTAGGCTCCCGCTAAGTCTTTTTGCAAACCAAACGGCCCTCCGCGCTGGGAAGGATCCTGATCACCATAGATTTTACGGGCATACATTAGCCATTCTTTGGCCGCATGACTGTCATGGCGAAGAGCAGCCACCCGGGCAAGGTGGCCGACGGACCTGATCATAACGCCGGGGCTGGTTGTACCTTCGAGCGCCGCATGTGCGGCCTCTCTCAAATCCCCCAAGGCATAGGGCCGGCCATCGGCGACTCGCTCCTCAGATTGGCTCGAAGCAAACAGGGCTTCTAAATCATCAAATTGATGAGACGGCGAATCATCTGAATCACCGTCTTCAGGAGAAGAAATAGGACCGTCCGTCATGTTCTTAAACTACACCAAGCCACAATCTCAGTACAGAGGCGAAAAGTGCGAAGAACTAGCGGCGGGCACCACGACGACTGCCGCCGCCACTCGTTGCCCGCACCGATTCCACGAAAGCCGCCGGGCCTACGCTCACAAACGTGAGCGCCTTACCCATGGCACCAGCGCGGCCGGTACGGCCAATCCGGTGTACGTAGTCTTCGTACTGCTGCGGCGGGTCAAAGTTAATGACGTGCGACACGTTTGGAATGTCCAAACCGCGAGCCGCCACGTCGGTGGCAATCAAAGCCTGCACCTTCTCGGCCTTAAAGTCACTAAGCGCACGCTGGCGCTGTGGCTGGCTCTTGTTGCCGTGAATGGCGGCTACTTTGAGACCGCGCTTCTCCAGCCGGTCAGCTAGTTTTTGCACGCCCCACTTAGTTTCACCAAACACCAAGACTTTCTTAAAGTCGGGGTCGCTCAAAAGCTCTACGAGTTTCTCTTCCTTAGCTTCTTTGCCGCCTTCGATACGGATCACATCCTGCTCCACGTGGTCGCTGGTTTCACCCTTGCGCACGCTAACCGTTTCGGGGTCTTTGAGAATGGTGGTCAAAAGCTGCTCAATGTCGGGGGTAATCGTGGCGCTAAAAAACAGCGTCTGCCGCTCTTCGGTCAGATAGCTCATAATCGTACGAATGTCTTTGATGAAGCCCATGTCGAGCATGCGGTCGGCTTCGTCCAGAACCAAAACGTCGAAATCATTAAGCTTTTGGCCGTAATTTTCAACAAGGTCCTTAAGGCGGCCGGGAGTCGCAATAATAAACTGCGGCCGGCGCGATAGCTGCGAAAGCTGGCGGCCTACCGAAGCGCCACCCACGACGAGCGTAGCGTAGAGATTGAGGCCACGAGCGAAGATTCGGAACTCTTCCTCAATCTGAATCGCTAGTTCGCGGGTCGGCACCAAAATCAAACAACGGCTGCCCATGCCGTGCAACATGCGCTGCAAAACCGGCAATAGGAATGCCGCCGTCTTGCCCGTGCCAGTGTTGGCCAGGCCAATCAGGTCACGGCCGGATAGCACAAACGGAATAGCGCCGTCTTGAATCGGGGTAGGGGTGGTATAACCGTGGTTGTCTACATTAAATTGCAGCCGGTCGTCAAACTGGAAGTCCTTAAACGTGTTTACCGGCGTAAATACCACCTCTTCGAGCGGAGCTACAGCCTTATTAATAAATTTATTTGGGTCAACGGTCTTAACTTTGGGCTGGCGCAAGTTCTTTGAAGAGAACATAGGACGGCCACCACGGCGACCGCGTCCAGCGGATGATTGTGGGTACAAAAAATACTCCTTTATTACTGTAAACTGCTTCGCAAATTGGCAGTTCCAGTAAGGAGATCCGCTAGTTCACGATCAACAATTGTATCTACTCTAGCATGCTTAACCGCTTTTGTCGAGAATAATGTTGACAAATAATAAAATAGCAGCATAATATATCGAGCCTCCCTATCAGGTGAGCCAAGCAGGGATCCCTGCTATGCGGTTCGCCGTAGGAAGGAGGTGATGACATGGATAGCGACTCGCGATTCCGCCTCGCGGTAATCTTCTTGTTGTTCTTCATTCTCATCATTGCCCTCGCCCTCTAAAAGGCGAGGGCCGGCATCTCCGGTACCATTTCGGGGGTGCCACCCCCAGCAATAATCTTAAAGGAGCTTCGGCTCTTTTTTATTTTCGTATTACGGTCAGAAATTTTGCATGTTGTGATTAATATGGTATAACTTCGTCGTCCGACAGGAGCTGCAAACACTGCAGCCAGGCAGGAAGGATCGACGGACATGATCGTATTCGCACGGGTAGCAACTGCTTATCCCGTCGACGCCACCAAGCGCGCCAAGATCACCGATCGCGTCGGCACCCTCGCCAAGAGGATGCTGCCCGATTTCGGCGACGACGACACGATCGTGGTGGAGATCAACGCCGAAAGCATCGCCCGCGTTTCGGGCGGCGTCGACCGCGTCGTGACGTTCTACGTCCCCGACGAGGTCCGGGTCCACCCCACCCTCAGCGGGCTGAACCGGCGGGGGACGGTCGCCATCGCGGTACGCGGCCACTACTACACGGCGGCGGCCCGTCGCACGTGCCCGCAGTGACCGGCAAACCCGTAGCCGGACATTGGTGGCGCTCTCCCTGCGGGAGCGCCACCAGCCACAAAGCCTTTATGATTGAAAAAACATAAAAAGTATGCCATAATAATGTAGCCTGCCCGCTCCGTGGTAGGCGTGCCGTCCCGAAAGGAGGCCGCGGTGCACAGATTCGTGCGCAGAGTTCTGGCCGGAGTACTACTCTGGATCCTCGGACTTCTGCCTGGGTTCTGTCCCGACCGCAACCCCGGCGAACAAGTTCGCTGGGTCATCGCCACCCTCATCGGTCTCGCCGGCGCGATCCTGACAATCATCGGACTCGTCTTCTATGTCTTCCACCTAGTCCTGGTTGTTCCGGGTCTGGCCCTGCTCATCATCTACTACTTCGTTCATCCGAAGCAGCGGGAGGAGAGGCCACGACGTGACTG
>DATAMV010000077.1:0-2610 GCA_036266515.1 Candidatus Saccharimonadia bacterium | reverse complement strand
CAGCCAACGCACGAGTGGGCCCACGCGGTGCTCCGGACTCAATGGGTCCGGGGCACCGCCCCACGCACTTATTCGCATGCTAGGATAAGGCCATGCCAGAACACGGCCCCATGCACGGTCCAGAACTGCCAGAAGCCACCGAACCACAGCCCGTCACTGAACCAATCCCCGCCGAGTGGCGCGCCGCCGCCGATGACATCGTGGCCTTCTACAACGGCGACAAAGCCGGGATAAGCCAGATGATCTTCGAGCTAGGCCGGCAATTCGATTTCACCGACCTGGAAATGCCGGGGCGGCTTATCAATGACGCCATTAGTGCCTACCAAGCCGAGATGCCCAAACCGCTCCCTGAGCTGCCGCCCACAGAACTACCCAACCGCGACCCCCGGCCCGAGGAACTCGCCGCCGCCCGCGATGTCGTCCGAATCTTCGGCGGCAACCCCATCATGCGCCACGAGATGGTCCGCACTCTCATCGGCCGCCCCGACGGACCGCTCAGTTGGGATGTGGGCTTTAAAGCTATTCATGCCGCGCTGGCCGAAACCCAACCGCCCGAAACTTAAGTCAGCTTTGCGCCACGCAGCCGTCACTAAAAAGCCGTCGTATACCGCGAAAGGTCCCCGCTGCTCGCCGCCCGGGCAAATATCGCAGCCGCATCCGCGCCGTCTTCGGACTGACGAAAAATGCGGATAGCGCGCCGGTGCTTGGGCGGCTTGGGACTTTCAAAATTCCGGTATTCGTACCGAATGTGGTGGGCCTGCAAAAACGCCGGCAAATCAAAGCAGTTCACCTCACGCCCTACGTTATTCATGAAGTCGTATGTCACCACTCCGTCGTCCCCTACCTCAAAACTAAAATAGCTCGAATCCGCGGGCTCCAGCACCTCCATGACCCCAGCGATCTGGTTCACCAGCGCATATTCATTTTGCGAATAATTCTGGAAGTTAACGCCCATAGCAATCGCCGCCGTGAAGCGTTGGTCCGGAAACACCAACGGCGCATCGGCTGCCGTCGCCGCTTGCACACGACCCTCAAATTCGGGCGCGCGCATCGCCTCTTGATTGGGGGCGCGGTCATAATTGAGCCCCGGCTCAAGCGTATAGGCATTTACGCCCAGATCAAGCAACTGCTTAAAGCTCGCGCCCATCCCGGGGCCTACCTCTAGAACCGGCGCGCCGGTCTGCTGCCAAGCTCTAAGCTCGTCTGCTTCAATGCCCAGCGCCAGGCCATGCTCAAACTCAAACTCTCCGCGGGACGTCAGCCAATCCGGCCGGCCGCTAAACCGGGTTACCGAAAATTCTGATTCTGGTGATGGCCCCTCGGGGGATGTCATGCCCCAATCTTACCCCAAATACGTCGCCACCAGTATCGCGGCCTCAAACGCCACTACGTAGCTCACTTGGAGCGGTAGATAGTGGCGTTTAAATTTGCCAAACTGCGTCACGAGCGTCAGCGACCCAATCAAATACGCGCACAGCACCGCATCCACATACCGCGCCACCGCACCCACGTTAGGGCTCGCCACAATCAAAGCCACCAGCGGCATAAACAGCACCGCCATCCCATACGCGCACCACCGGTGCAGCCGGCGCAGCCATCCCGTCGTATCCGGCACCCACGCCGCCACCAGTAGCCCCGCCACCGTCACGCTTAGCAGCCCCACAAACCCCGGCCCCAGGGCAAACCTCGGTACAAACCAGCCGAGCATAAACCAATACAACAGTCCGGCCGAAACCGTCAGCACCGCTGCAAACCACCAAAACGCCGCTCGCGCACTCGCCGCGTGCTGGCTCATACTCATCCCATTGTGCCCGCGCCAGCGCGCGAGCAAATACCCTCCCCCGAGCCACGTTATTCCAATCGCGATCAGGCCGAGATACTGCATTGATCTGCCGCTTTTAGCCTCTCCTTGCCTCGTATCGTACAGCAGGAACTTCTTCAATCTGGTCTTTGTCAGTGGCGCCCACAACCGTATACGAAATACTCCCGTCTGCCTCAACCGTATAATCATACGAAATGCGCGGTGCGGCATTGACCTCCGCGCCATAAAGAAGATTAAGCGTTTCAGCAATGTTGCGGCGGGTTTGAGCGGGCTGCCCACCGTCGGGGGCGGAAGCCTCGCCCTCTACCGGCTTTGGCACGCCGCCGGCACTACAAGCCGACAAGATCAATCGGCAGTTAGGCCCAAAGAGCTTCTGCAAAGCCATACTCACCTGCGTATGATTGGCATAGGCAGCCTCAAGATCAATCACGTCAATACCCTCAGGAATGAGATACCCGCCTTGCGCCAAAATCCTGCCCTCCTCATCATGCCGATAGCCGAGCAAAATCCCTCTGGGATTAGCATGCCCATAAATGGCCGCTGGATTAACATCTGACTCACGGCCAGCCCGGCGCTCACGTGCCCGCACCTGCACGCCCGCACGACGCGCATCTGCGATATCTCCGCCTTCAAATAAAAACAAGCCTTCATCACCAAATTTGTTCGTCATATCTACATCCATGGGCGTAAAACTAAAGGCATTATTAGCGTCAGCATGTGGCGATAATGCCGCCTTGCGTACCGCAATCGTCGGATCATCCCAACGCTCCAGCTGGTCGTGCATATAG
>DATAMV010000076.1:0-2246 GCA_036266515.1 Candidatus Saccharimonadia bacterium | reverse complement strand
CGACACAATCTCAAACGAAACGTGTTCCTGAATGGAACCGTCTTTGGCGAGCTCGGCCTTGGGTTTGAGAATTCCGTGTAATGAGGCAAACATTTGCTCGGCCGAGAGCTCTTTCTTCTCGTTTTCCTTTGGGACCTCAATGAGCAGCAGGATATTTTCGGTGGTGTTGATCCATTTTACGCGTCGGCGGTTCTGGCGCCACAGATACGCCAAAACGGCTACCACGACCACCCATCCGTAGTAATTAAACAGGACGAGGAAGATGATTTTTAGGATAGCCGTAAAGGGGGCGATCAGCGTTGAAATGTCGATGTTGGGTTACCCTCCCAACCTCTATTCTACTCTAGTCTTTAAGCTTGTAGGTAGCTTTGGCGGTGCGCTGGAATTGATCTTTTTCTTGCAGATTGAGAATGATAGTCGTGGTCTTGACCTGGCGCTTCAGAAGCACGCGGCGGACGATTTCGTCCTTGTGCAAGGGCTGCTCTTCGCGCAGGACGCTGGCGATGATCTCGGCCACCGTACCGGGGGTGTAGCCCCATTCGGCAAGGGCATAGATGCCGCGGCCGATCAGGATGAAGCGTTCGTCCTTGATGAGCTCATTGTGGACTGCCTGGACGGTAACGTTGCGCTTGGTAGCGCCAAGGCCGCGCACATTTTTCGCGATTTCCGAGAAGTGCAGCGGACGACCGTGGCGGTTTAGTACCAGATAGGTCTTGTCGCGGATGCTCTTGGGGTTAACTTCCGGCCAGCTCACCAAGCCCCATTTGCCGTCGAAGAAGGCCAGGTGCTTGGAGACGCGCATGAGCTGCTCGAGCGTAGCGGCTTCAAGTTCGGAAGGCAGCTTGGCCTTGAGCTTTGCGAGCGTGACGGGCTTGCCGATTTCTTTCACCGTCTTGACGATTTCGGCGATCAGCTGGTCGACTTGCGAGCGGGCAAAGACCTGTGACAGGCCAATGGCGCCGCGAACGTCGTCGTCTTCGGCGATCAGCTCGACACTGGGAGAAAGCAAGGCTAGGAACACGATGTAGGACATATCGGCTTCAGGAGCGCCCAGGGTGGCGGCTGCGTCACTTACGAGGATCACACCACCCTGACCGGCGGCCAGGCTCCGCAGCATGTCGCTGGCGGCGAGGATTTCGGCTGATTGGCTGGCGCGCATTTTGGCGATGGCAGCCTTCTCGATTTGCCGAACGCGTTCACGGGTAATCTCAAAGTCACCGCCGATCTTCTCGAGAGTTTGACGGCGGCGCAATCCAAAACCAAACCGCCGGGAAATGATCTGGCGGTCGCGGTCGCGGCGCAGCTCTTCGAGGATATGCTCGACAGCTGATTTGTAATCGTAGCTGGAAGTGGTTTTACTCATAACGTGTGTTGGTTATTCGCAAGAATTATAAAATATATGTTTTACAGTGTCAATAGTTTGTAAGCCATTTGTACTACTGCTAGACACACATATTTGTACTTGCAATATTAGACTACTTATTGAGTAATGTAAATAGTAAAAACAGATTTAGCGCCGATGTGAAGCATCAAGAGCCGCAATGGTCTGATTGGCCGCTAGCCAAGTTGCGGGGGTACCGGTATCGAGGTAGGTGCCGCTGATGCGGTGCACCAGCACGTCGTGGTCTTTGGACCCGGCAGCGACGGCATCGGTAATGTAGCGCTCCCCTGATGCCTTGTGGGGGGTTACGTCTTTGACGTACGGGCGCAAGCGGCCGCCCAGGATATATTTGGAAATATTCGACAGGTTTGAAGGGGCGGTGCCGGGAGCCGGCTTCTCCACGATATCAGTAAGGTACTGTCGCCCACCGGCTGCGCGTGTTGCGAGCGCTCCATAGTGCTGGATACGTTCTGCGGGCAACTCCTGCGTCATGATGGCTCCCTCTGCCCCGCTCTCCAGATAGGATTGGACGAATGCCACCATTTCTGAGGTGCCGTCGGCATGCCACACAAAATCATCTGAGGCGCTCACAATCACTGGCTCTTTCGGATCGAGAAGCGGCAGGGCGGCCTCGAGAGCCGGGGCTGTGCCGTAGCCGAGCGCGGCGGGTTGCTCGACGAACTCGAATTTTGCCTGATGGTGGATGGCGTCGAGCTGCTTGAGGGCTTCGGTTTTGCCGAGCCGCTGCAGAGTCGCCTCAAGCTCGGGATTGCCTTCATAGTAGGTTTTGAGGCCGATCTGGCCGGGTCGAATCACGAAGATTACGCGTTCGATGCCCGCCGCCACCAGATCACTGACCACATAA
>DATAMV010000075.1:0-1785 GCA_036266515.1 Candidatus Saccharimonadia bacterium | reverse complement strand
GATTTTGTTCTTAACAACCTTCACCTTCACATGTTTGCCGATGGATACATCACCATCTTTAATCTGCTCAGAGCCGCGAATATCCATGCGCACCGAAGCATAGTACTTAAGCGCCTGGCCGCCGGCCGTGGTTTCCGGGTTGCCAAACATCACGCCAATCTTAAGCCGAAGCTGGTTAATGAAAATCACCGTGGTCTTGCTCTTCGAGATCACTCCGGTCAACTTGCGCAATGCCTGGCTCATAAGCCGGGCCTGTAATCCCACGTGCGCGTCGCCCATGTCGCCTTCAATTTCAGCACGCGGCACCAGCGCTGCCACCGAGTCCACGATTACGATATCGACCGCCGACGACCGTACGAGCGTCTCAACAATCTCCAGTGCCTGCTCGCCCGTATCCGGTTGGGAAATCAAAAGCGTATCAAGGTTAATACCAATCCGACCCGCATATTCCGGATCGAGTGCGTGCTCGGCATCGATAAAGGCCGCCACCCCGCCGTTCTTCTGGACCTCAGCCACTGCGTGCAACGCTAAAGTGGTCTTACCACTCGACTCGGGTCCATAAATCTCAATAATGCGTCCTTGCGGTAGTCCGCCGCCCAGGGCGAGGTCAAGCGACAGTGAGCCCGTGGGAATAGTGGCCACGTCAATTTTGTGGGCCTCCCCTAGCTTCATGATCGATCCAGCGCCAAATTGCTTCTCAATCTGGGCCATCGCCAGGTCAATCGCTTTCATGCGTTCAGCCTTATCGGCTGCTACTTGCTTGTCAGATTTAGCTGCTTTTGGATCCATCACCACCCTCTCTGCTAGTTCAGTGCTCATTGTACCGTCCTTCGTTCTTCTTATCTATACATAGACAGATTACCGAACAAAATCCGTACTGTCAAGGCCGAGCTATGGCCCGGGCACTTAACGCGCCCGAGCCACTTCTCTGCACCAGCAGCCCTCACAGGTACGACTGGCACAGTCGCTGGATCTCCTCCCATAGTTCACGGATCGCAGCGTGATACTGCATCGGAGCGCGCTCGAGCAGCGCCTCCACCAGCAGCGGGAACACCTCCAGTGTCATCTGGGCCTCCCGAATCTGCGACCCCCGGCTCCGTGCGTGCAGCGTCACGATGTTATGCCAGCGATCAGCCAGCTTCACGATCAACGCTCGCCAGGAGCCCTCAATGGCCAGCTTGAGGAGGTAGTCCACCTTGATTCGGTCTTTTTCCTCGCGCGTAGCGCCCTCAGGCGCTGGAGGCTTGGTGAGGATCTGGAGGTCGGCGATGACCTCCGGCCCATACCGCCCGTACTTCCGCCGTAACAAATAAACCGCAACGTTACGGCTAAAGCGATACAGTGGCATGATGCGGTGCAGTTGGTCTTCCGCACCATCGTGGAGGTATGCATCCACGATCACCACTACGTCGTAGACGTGCATGTCGAGAACAAGCTTGCGCACCACAGCGTCGGGGTGCACGATGTATGGATCTCCGGTCTCGCGCGTCTGGTACAAATGGACGTCCCAGGCCTGTTCACAGGCGCGGCAGACGGCACTCAGACCACGGCGCGGCAATAACCGCTTTTGCGCAGCCTCCGACAAGACGCCATAAAGCTCTGGGTCGTCACGGAGATGCTTGCTCCTCATGGCCGGCGGGCTTGGCCCGCTACCTGCTGTTTGAGGTTCCAACTTCGTTCACCCCCTCTCAGGGTGCAGGTGGAATTGGACTATGGGATGAAACAAAAAACTCGCGGCCAAGCCAAGGATGACTTGTACACGCGAGTATTAATTATGCCCTATAA
>DATAMV010000074.1:0-11476 GCA_036266515.1 Candidatus Saccharimonadia bacterium | reverse complement strand
TACGAGCGCCACGACACCAAAACGCCGCTCGGCACAGCCTCTACCAACCTGCTAAACGACCAAGTGGTCCTAAATACGATTCTGCGCGCCGGACTGCCACTACAACGCGGCATCAGCCAGATTCTAGACGCCGCCGAACTCTCGTTCGTGGGCGCAGCCCGCAAACCCGAAACCGCCGCCGGCGTCGAAATCGAGCTGAGCTACGCGGCCACGCCCCGGCTCGAAGGCAAGGTGCTCGTGATGGCCGACATTATGGTGGCCACCGGCAAATCGCTCGTGACCACCTACCAGGCACTCACAAGCCACTACGGCACACCCGCAAGAACCATTATCGTGGGTGTAATCGGCAGCGAACCCGGCGTCAAATACGTGCAGGAGCAACTCCCCGACGCCGCACTCATCTTGTGTGCTATCGATCCCAAGCTCGACCACAACTATTTCATCGTGCCGGGCCTTGGCGACGCCGGCGATCTGCTCTTTGGGCCTAAAGCCCTTTAAATACGCCCTGCATTAGCTCGAAGACGTGGTCGCGCAAAGACTCGGGCGAGTGCTCGTCTGTGGGCACGACGATCACCCCCTCACCGGGATCATCCGGATGCTTAAGCTGGCCAAACGGCCGGGCGCGGTCACGAGTATCGCGCGCGATCACTTCTTCAATCGTATGTTCTTTGGAGCGGGCCGCCGCCACCTCGGGCGCCACGGTCAGCAAAAGTTTCAGCGGTGCGTCCGGCACTACCTGATGGCTAATATCGCGGCCGTCAATCAACACGTAGCCGTCAAACTCATTGATTTGCCGGCGCGTAATGCCAGTCATCCACCGCCGCACCTCGGCCACGTCGCCTAGGATTGAAGCGCCTGTCCCCACTGCCGGGGCCTTCAGCTGGTCATCGACGCTAGCCGGCTCATTATCGATCCACACATGTCCATTGTGCATCTCAATGAGGTGGTTGCGCGCCAGTGCCATCAGCTCATCGGCTGACATGTCACGGATTAAATCCAGTGCCTTATGGTTGATTTCGGCGTCCGTCAGCCCCAGCTTCTCCGGCACGTCGGGCGCTTTGAGCTCAATTGCCAGGTACGACAACGCCCGGAACACGGAGCCGGTCGAAATGTGGATTACCGGCACCCCCTTGCCACGCAGCAGTTGTGCGAGCTCTTCAATCAGCCGACCCTTGCCGGTGGCCGTGCCACCGTCGACCGCTACCACGCGCTTATTTTTGAGCTCAACGTTCATCGACCTCATTCTGCCATTTTTAATCTGATACGTCAAAGTAAACCTAAGATATGGCATAATAAGGTTATGCCAACCTACGAACGCTTTATCTTTGATTCCTATGAATTAAAACCAGACGCCCGGACCATTGAGCTGCGGTACAGTCTCGATGACCAAGTTCACTTTACCGAAACATTCACCCTGCCGGACGGGCTCGACCTTACCGTGCACCACCCCAATTTGGAGCCGGCGCTGTTTGCGCTGCATCTTTCCGGCGGTGCCAGCTATTACAAAACCTCCTGCCCCAAAACCATCGAGGTTCGAAGCGGCCGTCTCACCAAGACGCAGGCCGCGTTCTGGAACAAACTCTACACGCATGGGCTAGGCCAATTCTTCTACGAAAATAAGCTCGACTTCCATGGCCTCATTAATTTCCCCGTCACCGCCGAATCTGCATACGAGCCCGGTCCCGGCAAAGCGAGCGGCAAAGGCGCGCTCGTACCATTTGGGGGCGGCAAAGATTCAATCGTCACTACCGAGATTCTGCGCGCGGCGGGCGAGACCCAGACGCTGTTTCGGCTGCGCGGGCACCATATTATCACCGAGCTGGCCGGCATCGCGGAGCTGCCGGTCGTAGAAGTGGGCCGCACACTCGCACCCGAGCTCTTTGAACTCAATAAAGCCGGCGCCTATAACGGCCATATCCCAATCACGGCCCACATATCATTCCTTACGGTCGTTATCGGCCTGCTCGGCGGCTATGACAGTGTGTATTTCTCAAGCGAGCGCAGTTCAAGCTATGGCAATGTTGATTACCTGGGCATGGAAGTCAACCATCAGTGGAGCAAGAGTCTCGATGCCGAGCGCATGCTACGCGATTACATCAGCACATTTGTCACCAAAAGCGTGAAGTACGAAAATGCGCTGCGCCCCCTGAGCGAATTGCACATTGCCAAAATTTTTACCCAGCATGCCGAATACTTCCACGCAGCCACCAGCTGCAACCGCAACTGGGTGCTCTCGGAGCGCTCGGCCGACGCCCCGCGCTGGTGCGGCGAGTGTCCCAAGTGTGCGTTTAGCTTCGCGCTGTTTGCAGCCTATCTGCCAGCCGAAACCGTGAGCGAAATGTTTAGCCACAACTTATTTGAAGACGAAAACCTTCTCCCACTATACCGGGAGCTCTGGGGGGTCGTCGGCTTCAAACCATTTGAATGTGTAGGCACGCCCGAGGAGGCTGGGGCTGCTTGCTACCTGGCCCAGAAGCAGTCCGGTTATACCGGCACGCCGGTAATGGATGAGTTCGTAAAAACCGTGCTCCCCGGCATTAAAGACCCGGAACAATTGCTCAAACAACTCTACACGCCTGAGCTATCCGCCAGCCCCACCGAAACCACCACTCTCCTAAACAAGGCGCACGTCCTATGAAGATCACGGATCTCAATGGCAAAAATGTCTGCATCCTAGGCTTTGGCAAGGAAGGACAAGCCACATATGCTACGCTCGGGCGTTACGCGCCTAAGGCGCACGTCACGGTGGCCGACGGCAATCCGAACGTAACAGCACCCGACGGCGTACCGGTAATCACCGGACCGGATTATCTGGAAAAACTAGATGGCTTTGACGCCATTATCAAAAGTCCCGGCATTCCATGGACACCGGGCGAACCGCTGCGGTCCAAACTCACAAGCGGCACCGAAATCTTCCTGGATTCACTTCCGGAAAACGTCCAAGTGATCGGCGTTACCGGCACCAAAGGCAAAAGCACCACCTCAAACCTAATCTACCAGGTACTAAAAGCCGGAGGCATCGACGCGTTTTTGGCCGGCAACATTGGCGAACCCATGCTGGGCTTCTTGGAGCAGGCTAGGCCCGGCGTCACCTTCGTGCTTGAGCTTTCTAGCTACCAGCTCGAAACCCTCAAAACCAGCCCGCATATCGCCGTCGTAACCTCGTTTTTTCCAGACCATCTGGACTACCACAAAGGGGTCAAGAACTACCACGAAGCCAAAAAGAACATCGCCCGCTACCAAAAACCCGGCGACATCGTGTTTTACAACCCCTCATACAAAGAGTGCCTTGAGATCGCAAGCTTAAGTGCCGGCGAGCACGTGCCGTTTGTACCCGAAGACTATCCGGGCAAGCCAAACCCGCGCGTAGCCGGCCGCCAAAACACCTCAAATCTGGCTGCCGCCTACAAGGTGGCGCGCTACTGCGGCGTGGACGAGGCTGTAGCCGTGCGCGCGCTAGAGGAGGCCAAGGGCCTGCCGCACCGCCAAGAGCCGCTCGGTACACACGGCGGCATCAACTGGGTCGACGATTCGGCTGCCAACACGCCAGAGGCCGCCGTCTCGGCCATCCAAACGCTAGGCGATACCGTGGACACCATTATTATCGGCGGCCTCGACCGCGGCTATGACCTAACTGAGCTCGCCAAAACGCTCGCTAGCACGAATATTCCAAATCTCATCATATTTCCCGAAACAGGCCCAAAGTTGCGCGACCTCATTGAGGCTATGCCGGGTCATCAACCGAAAGCCTTCTTTGAAACCACTGACATGGTTGAGGCGGTGCGCTATGCCGCCGATCACACCGAGAAAGGCAAGACGGTACTCCTTTCAAACGGTGCACCCAGCTACAACTTGTTTAAGAACTTCACTGAGCGCGCACGGACATTCAAAGAGGCGATCGAGGCGCTGTAATTCCGGCCCGGCGCAAACAACCTAGTAGCAGGTGTTGGGCCAGGGACTGCACCCACGGCGGTCATAGAGCATCTGCGCGCGCATGTCCTGCTCAGCAGGCGTTGCGTCCGACGGCAGGCCCGTACCGCCCACACCGCGCCAGGTGCCCAGGTTGAACTGATAGGCACCGTAGTAGCCATTGCCGGTGTTGGTCGCGTAATTACCGCCGGATTCGCGCATGCGGATGCGCTCAAGAATCCCGCCGGCACCTGGCGCGTAGTTGGCAGGCACAGCCCGCCGCACCACCGTTTGAGTCACCACTGGTTCGGGCACCGTCGCCGGCAGCGGCCGGTCGGTCGTCGCGCCATCCGGGACTACCAGCTGCTGGCCTGCATAAATTAAGTCTGGATCAGTAAGTTCCGCGTTGGCATTCCACAGCGGCCGCCAGCTCTCGAGCTGCTCCTCGCCGGCGATAATCGACAGGCTATCGCCCGGCTGTACCGTATGGACTTTGGGCGGTGGGGGAGGGGGCGGCGTCACCACTACCTGTTTCACTACTTTTGCTTTTGGCGCGGAAGTCGGCGTGGCTTTGTGCCCAGCCCATGCAGGCGCCGCCGTCATTGATATGCTCGCGCACAATAGAAACGCAACAAAAAATCTACGCATGGTATTCCCTCATTAACCTCGTGTGGGCATGCCTGAAATCTGGCAGCGTTTACCCACCAACACAATTACACGTCACACAAAACGAAAAGTTACAGCATTTAGAGAATGGTGCAATAATGCAATATCACAAAATTTTTCCACTTACTAACCGTAAGCAATTAGAGATTTAACTAGTTTGCGTACCTATACCACTTATGCTTAAAAGGGTATCATCATAAGCCCCAAAATGGCGTAATACTCTTGTCGAGAAGCCTAAAAATATGATCTCATAGCTATTTGTGGGTGATGGGAGCGCAATAAGCATGTGGTGGGTAGGCTAAAAGATGATAATTGTGCGTTTTCGGCTCATAAAGGAAAAACACATGAATTTGGGGCAAAAAAACATCAAAAAATTCTTCATTTTCAATGAATAAATCAATTTTTCAAAGAAAAGGCTTGCGCTTATATTTCCGGTTTGGTACGCTTATCCCCAATATGACAAGCGTCGCCACCAGCCACAGCCTAAAGTCGAGAACTCGCCCCCAGTCGGGCGATTTTTTTATCTCGCAGGCGGCGGCGCTAACGCTTGCCGGCGGAACCCGGTTTAACGGCGCCGTCCCAGAAGGCCAAGCCGACAGCCTCACCGGCGAGGTAGTGTTCACCACAGGCATGACCGGTTACGTCAACACTCTGACCGACCCGTCTTACTCCGGGCAGATTATCGTCTTCACCTATCCACTCATTGGCAATTACGGTGTACCCGGCCCAAGCGGGTGGGAGTCAACCAAAATCCATGCCCGCGGAGTCGTCGTATCCGAACTCGCTGGATTCTGGAGCCATGCCGGCCACCCCAAGGGCCTCGGCAAATGGCTCGCGGAACAGCACGTACCAATCATTACCGGAGTCGACACCCGCGCACTCACCAAGTACCTGCGCACCCGGGGCACCACCGCTGGCATCATTAGCACCAGCGCCGCCAATTTGCCCGCCGGCACCACCGTCGCCATCCCGAAGGTATCGTGCACCACACCCGAACTCATCAACGCCGGCCACCGCAAAACCATAGTGCTCGTGGACTGCGGCCTCAAACAAAACATTATACGCAGCCTGGTAAAACAAGGCGTCACCATTAAACGCGTGCCCTATGATTACGACTACACCAACGAGCCCTACGACGGCCTGCTCGTCTCCAACGGCCCGGGCGACCCCACCGATTATCCCGAAACCATCGCGGTACTGCGACGAGCGCTGGCAGCGCCCCAGCCCAAGCCGGTGTTTGGCATCTGCCTCGGCACACAGCTTCTAGGACTAGCCGCTGGTGCTCGCACCTACAAGCTGCTGTTCGGCCACCGCGGCCACAACCAGCCGGCAGCCACACCAGACGGTCGGGCCTTCATTACTAGCCAAAACCACGGCTATGCCATCGACGAAAAATCCCTGCCCACGGGCTGGCACGTGACGTTTCGTAACCTCAACGACAACTCCATCGAGGGCATAGCTCACGACAGCCTGCCATTTTCGGCGGTCCAATTCCACCCCGAAGCCACTCCCGGACCTACCGATACCGCCTGGCTATTTAATGATTTCGCCAAAGCCCTATGAAAGACCTGCCACAAAAAATCCTTATTTTGGGGTCGGGAGGGCTGCGGATTGGCCAGGCCGGGGAGTTTGACTACTCAGGCTCGCAGGCCATCATGGCGTTCAAAGAAGAGGGAATTAAAACCGTTCTTATTAATCCCAATATCGCCACGGTCCAAACCGACGGCGACATGGCCGACACCGTCTACTTCCAACCCCTCACGCCCGAGGTAGTGGAGCGCGTCATTAAAAAAGAACAGCCGGACGCGATTGCGCTCAGCTTCGGTGGTCAAACCGCGCTTAATTTAGGCTTAAAACTGCAAAAAAGCGGTTTCTTGGCCCGGCATGGCGTGCGGGTGCTCGGTACACCCGTAAGCGCCATCGACACCACCGAGGACCGCGAGAAATTCAAGCGTGCGCTCGAGAAAATCAGTATCAAAACCGCGCGCTCGCGCAGCGTTTACAGCGTGGCCGAAGCCGTGGCCGCGGCCGGCGAAATTGGCTTTCCGGTAATGATGCGCTCCGGCTTTAGCCTAGGCGGCCTCGGGTCGGGGCGCGTCGCCTCGCCGGCTGAGCTCATGCAAAAAGCCGATGAAGCCTTCAAGGCTACGCCACAAATTCTCATCGAGGAATACCTCGCCGGCTGGAAAGAAATCGAGTACGAAGTGGTGCGCGACGCCAAGGGCAACACCATTACCGTCTGCAACATGGAAAATTTTGACCCAATGGGTGTCCACACCGGCGAATCGATCGTGGTGGCGCCGTCGCAAACCCTCACCAATAACGAGTACCATGGGCTTCGCGAAATCGCCATCAAAACCATCACCAGCCTCGGCATCGTGGGGGAGTGCAACATTCAATACGCGCTCAACCCCGCCAACGGCGATTACCGCGTAATCGAGGTCAACGCCCGCTTATCTCGCTCCAGCGCCCTGGCCTCCAAGGCCACCGGCTATCCGCTAGCATTCGTGGCCGCCAAGCTCATGCTTGGCTACGCCTTGCCCGAACTCAAAAACGCCGTCACTGGCACTACCAGCGCATTTTTCGAACCCGCCCTCGATTACCTCGCGGTCAAAATGCCGCGCTGGGACCTCACGAAGCTGGCCGGCCCCGACCGCACTATTGGCTCGGAGATGAAGAGCGTAGGTGAGGTGATGGCTCTCGGCCGGTCGTTCCCCGAGGCTCTGCAAAAAGCCGTACGCATGGTGAATATCGGCGCCCAGGGCCTAAGTGACCACCCCTTTGAATTCCCAGACCCGCGCACCGCCATGAGCCGCCCCACCGACCACCGCCTATTCGCGGTCTACGACTTCCTGAAGACCACCGGCGACATTTCCACCGCGCACACCGAAACCGGCATTGATCCCTGGTTTTTGGGCCAAATGCAGCACATCGCTGAGGTTGAGGCACGACTACGTGGCACCCGGCTGTCCGAACCGCTCCTGCGCAGTGCCAAACAGGCCGGCTTCTCCGACCGCACCATCGCGGGGCTCACGCACCACAGCGAAGCCGGCGTCCGTGCCCAGCGGACCGGCCTTGGCATCGTGCCGGTGATAAAACAAATCGACACGCTGGCCGGCGAATTCGACGCCACCACCAACTACCTCTACGTTACATACCATGGCAGCACCAACGATGTTGAACCTTTGGCAAAGCCAAAAACCGATCCTTCAGTGATCGTTCTCGGCTCAGGTCCGTATTGCATTGGCTCGTCTGTCGAGTTTGACTGGTGCGCCGTGGGGCTCGTTCGCACTCTGCGCCAGCACGGCCGCCATGCCATCATCATCAATTCCAACCCCGAAACCGTTTCCACCGACTTTAACCGTTCCGACCGCCTCTACTTCGAAGAGCTCACACTCGAGCGCGTCCAAGACATTGCCGACTTCGAGGCGCCGGCGCCGCTGGTGGTGTCGGTGGGTGGCCAGACCGCCAACAATCTGGCAATTCCACTCGCCAACACCGGCTATGAGCTCCTGGGCACCCCAGCCACTGCCATCGACCAAGCCGAAAACCGCAAGCGCTTCTCAACCCTCTTAAACTCCCTCGACATCGACCAGCCGGCTTGGCAAAAGGTCTCTACGCTCGAGCGGGCCAAAGCCTTCGCTCGGAAGGTCGGCTACCCGGTACTAATCCGGCCGTCATATGTGCTGTCCGGGGGCGCCATGAGCGTGGCCCGCGACGCCACCGAGCTGGCCGGCTACCTCAGCCGCGCCACCAAACTCTCGCCGGACCATCCGGTGGTGATTTCGCGCTTCATCCAGGGTGCCAAGGAGCTCGAAATCGATGGGGTGGCCGACCACGGCACCATTGTGATCTCGGCCATTTCCGAACACATCGAAAACGCCGGCGTCCACTCCGGTGACGCCACGGTGGTACTGCCACCTCAGCGGCTGTATCTGGAAACAATCCGTCGCGCCAAAAAAATTACCACTCAAATCGTCGAAGCCCTAGGCATTACGGGCCCGTTTAATTTGCAATTTATTGCCAAGGGTAATGAGCTTAAAGTTATTGAAGCCAACATCCGGGCCTCACGTTCGTTCCCGTTCGTATCGAAAGTTACGGGGCATAATTTCATTACTATCGCGACCGAAGTGCTCCTAAATGCCCACAAACCAGCCGAATACGAAACCCTCGAGCTTGATTATGTAGGCGTTAAGAGCCCACTCTTCTCCTACAACCGGCTCAAAGGCGCCGACCCCGTGGCGGGTGTGGAAATGGCCTCCACCGGGGAAGTGGCCGCCATTGGTGGGAATTTGCTCGAAGCCTTCTACGCTTCATGGCTCGCCACCGACCAACCCGTATCCGGTCACAACCTCTACATCAGCGTGCCAGACGAGCAAAAGGCCAAAATCCTCGAACCAGCCGCCGGATTGGCAGCAGCCGGCTGGAATATTTTCGCCACCATCGGCACGCATGTCTTTCTCAAAGAGCACGGAATCTCATCGCAGCCGCTCTACAAAATCCACGAAAAAACCGAGCCGGCTGTGGAAACTGCTATTAACACCCGCCAACTTAGCCTTATGATAAATGTGCCCTCGGGCACCGGCGACGACGCCGATGCCCGTCATATCCGGCGCTTGGCCGTAGATCATCACATCCCCCTGGTGACCAACGCCGAGATTGCGGTTATTCTGCTACGCTGCCTGGGCGAGCTCAAACCCACTGATTTGCCAGTGACATCGTGGCAGGAATATACCAGCCCCACTAACCCTAACCGCGGAAGGACCGATCACCATGACCAAGCGCGACTTTCTCACCATCGACAACCTGGGACCAAAAGAGCTGGCAAACCTGCTGGACGGAGCCGCTGAGTTTAGCAAAGATCGCACGCCCACCAAGCAGCTGGCCGGCAAAAGCGTCGCACTCATTTTCGAAAAACCCTCCACCCGCACCCGGGTATCATTTGAGGTGGCGGTAAATGAGCTGGGCGGCTACCCGGTACCGCTAGCCGTAGCCGATCTTCAGCTTGGCCGCGGCGAAACCATCGAGGATACTGGCCAGGTGCTCTCACGCCTGGTGCACGCGGTGGTACTGCGCACGTTTGAGCAAGAGAAACTTTCCAAACTGGCCGAAGCCGCGAGCATCCCAGTTATTAATGCCTTGTCTGATTATTCTCATCCCTGCCAGGCACTGGCCGACCTGCTGACTATTCGCCAGCACCGGGGCAAGCTGGCAGGATTTAAGCTGGCCTATCTGGGTGACGGCAACAATGTCGCACACAGCCTCATGTTTGCCGGCGCCAAAATGGGCATGAATATTACCGTTATTACCCCCAAAGGCTACGAACCCCTAAAGAGCGTGACCCGCCGGAGCCAAGAAATCGCCGGCGAAACCGGCGGCAGTGTCACCGTCACCAACGACACGGCAGCAGCCGAGGGCGCCGACGCGCTCTACACCGATGTGTGGGCTTCAATGGGCCAAGAGTTAGAATCATCAATACGGCTAAAGGTTTTCCCGCCGTACCGCATCACCGAAGAACTCGTGGCCGCTGCCGCCAAGGACGTGCTCGTAATGCACTGCCTACCGGCCCACCGCGGCGAAGAGGTCGCCGCTGCCGCCATTGACGGCCCCCACAGCGTTATCTTTGACCAGGTCGAAAACCGGCTCCACACCGAAAAAGCGCTACTAGCCTGGCTTCTCACCGGCCACGCCGGCCCTGTCCGCTAGCTGCTCTGGAGCTTAAAGAGTTTGGCGTAAAGGCCACCACGGGCCACAAGCTCAGCGTGGTGGCCTTCTTCGATCACCCGGCCGTTCTTGATCACCAAGATCAGGTCGGCCGCCGCCACCGTGCTAAGCCGGTGCGCGATCACAACCGCCATCCGCCCGCGCAAAAGCTGAGTGAGTCCCGCCTGCACCTGGCGCTCGCTGGCTGAATCAAGCGCCGAGGTAGCCTCATCAAGCACCACTAAACCCGGCTGCTTCAAAATGGCGCGCGCAATCGCCACCCGCTGTTTTTGGCCGCCAGAAAGCTTCACGCCGCGCTCGCCCACCAAGGTGTTGTAGCCGTCCGGCAGCTGGCGCGCAAATTCGTCGGCATGCGCCAACTTCATGGAATTAGCCAGCTCGCCTTCAGTGGCGTCGGGGCTAGCCATCAGCACATTCGCAGTGAGGCTGTCATTGAAGAGCGCCACGTCCTGCATCACCGTTCCCATGTGTGCTCGCACCGAGTCCGCCGTAAATTCACGTACATCGCGTCCATTTATAAGCACCTCGCCGCCGGTGGGATCATAGAGCCGCAACAAGAGTTTTACTAATGTGGTTTTACCAGTTCCAGACGGTCCCACCAGTGCCAGCATTTGACCTTTACGGATCGTAAATGACACGTCTCGCAATACCATTTGTTCATGAGCAGGGTAGTGGAAGCTCACCCCCCGAAACTCCACACTCTCCAAGGTCTCAAGCACCTGTGCATCCGGCCGGTCTTTCACCGTCGGCTCCACCGCGAGCAGCGCAAGCATGTGCTCGCAGGTACTAAGCAGCTCGCCGGTGGTATCAATGAAGGTCGCCATTGGCCGCAGGTTTCCCACCACCTGCTGCAAGTACAGCGCCACAAGCACTATCCCGCCCACGGTAATGGCGCCATTTAGCGCCTGATAGGCCACGACCGACAACACCAGCACCGTACCCACTCCCTCGGCCAAATCGACCCAGGTATTGTAACGCCACTCCACCCGGTGCTGACGCATCCGCACCTCACGGTTCTCATCAGCCAGCCGCAGATGCGCCCGCAGCGTGTGGGCCTCACCGCCAAAAGCCCGCAGGGTCGTGAGATTTTGCACCGTTTCGGTGATCTGTCCGGAAAGCTTTCCGAGCATCACCCGCGCTTCCATGCGATGAGGACGCGAAACTTGCTTCTTGCGTA
>DATAMV010000073.1:0-4050 GCA_036266515.1 Candidatus Saccharimonadia bacterium | reverse complement strand
GAATCGGCAGATGGTCACTCAAATCAGTTTTCAAGACCTCGGTGCTCACCACCTCAATATCCGGCGAGACAAACACGTAATCCAATCGGTAGTCCAGACTATCGGCTTCAAACCCACGGTACGAAAACGGCTTGGTCGTCCAGGTCTTATGATGGTAGTCCGGCCCGGCTTGGCGCATCACACGCTCCAAAGAATTGATCGTATCCGAACCAGGCAGCGCATTCAGATCGCCCGCAAAAATATGCCGGCGCGGCCGCGCTCCGAGCGCCGTCATCAGCCGCGCGGTTTCGGCTTGCTTGCGAGTTGTGCGTTCAAATTGATGCGTATACGACATGTGCGTTGTGCCCACACTCACCCCTACCCCATCGATATCGACCACTGCCTGCACATACGCCCGGTATTCATCATCATAGCCGCCGCCATGCTGCGGCTCGTTGGTCCAAAACCACGTCCGCTCCACCATCGGAAACCGGCTAAAAATACCATTGGCAAACACCGACAGCGACCCACCCGGATCCTCAATGGGACAGTTGTGATAATGCATTTCATACCCTAGCACATCGGCAATACGCTCGGGCACTCCCTTCGTGAGCTCCTGCAGGCATACCACATCCGCCGGATGCGCCTTCAAAAACGCGGCGACTCTACGCGCGTCCTCCTGGTACCAGATATTCCATTGCAGCACCGAAAATTCCATTGCTACTACTATAGCAAGTCCCACCTACCTCTGAACATTGACATATAAGAAAATAAATAGCATAATATAAGGTTCGAGAGCGCATTTCCGCACTCTCCGGATTGACGGCCGTATCGTCACGTACAGAGAGGACCCAGGATGACTGGGACACGGCGCTTCGTCGTGCTCGGCGGCGGCGACCCCACCACCGGGAACCTAACAACTCCCAACCAAGTGCTGTCCGAGGAGTTACTATACCTCGGGCTCCGCCCGCTCGGCCCGCACCTTCATGTGGTGGTCGTCCCAACGGCTAAGGCCACGCAGGAGACCTACGACAAGCTGAGGGCCTGGGCCGCCAAGTTCTTCGACCTCCGGGGCATCTCGTGGGAGATGCTGCACCCGTTCGGCGAGCCCGGCGATCCGTCCAACATGCAGGCGGCCCTCAACCGGGCCACGCACCTGCTAGTCGCGGGCGGCAACACCGACGCGATGCTGTCGTTCTGGCGCCGGCACGGTCTGATCGTCTGGGACGAACAGCAGCAAGCGTGGGGCGGCCCGCTCATCGAGGCCATCGGCCGCACCACCACGTTCGGCTGGTCGGCCGCACTGGCGTTCGCCTTCACGAACTACCTCACCGATTCGGCTAGCTACCGCGTCAGCGAGAGCCAAGCGTGGGACTACCACCTCTCGCCGGGCCTCGGTCTGTTCGAAGGTTGGGTGACGCCGCACAGCGACGACAGCGCGCTCCAGTACACGCGCAACTCCTTCTACGCCCCCGACACCACCCGCCGAGACATCTTCGCCGCCCTGCTGTCAGTGCACTTCGAAAGCCGGCCGAGCGGCATCGCCGTCGACAACCTCACCGCCCTCGTGATCGAGGACGACATGGTGACGGTGTTCGGCTCCGGCCGGGTCACGCTGCACGTCTGGCAGGGCTCGCGGCTGGTAGAGCGTGATTACCACAACGGCGAGCAGTTCTCGCTCAGCCACCTCTCATCATGAACACGCAGCTGGAGGCGTCCTTCTCCAGCCCCCACCGCGGCTCATTCGGGCTGCGGTGGGCAACCCCCCCGAGCGCTCAAGTGGTCACTTGAGCCTTCAGGCCGGCTGTCTACTCCTCAGCCTTATCGCTCTCAACCGCTCGCATCACGCGGTTATATGCCTGGGTATAACGATCACGAAATTGCTCAAAATCCTTGTGATCCCAGATATTGTCAGGGATCCGCGGAAGCAATTGCTGATAATCTTCGTGAATTTTGTTGGCTGCGGTTCGGGCGTTGGACGCTTCAATAGTGTGCGACCAAAACGCTTCGTAAAGTGTGTCCAAGGATTGAGCCAACGTCTCCAGTTCTTTACCCCTAATGAGTGCCTCAGTTGAGTCGTCAAATACATCAATGGCCCGCTCAAACGCAGTGGTGTAATTAGCCATGCCCGCCTGGACCTTGTCGTCGGCTAATTGATGAGGATCCATCGCGGCTAATAGCGCGCCATACTCTTCGTCAACACGCGCCAGCTCTTCCCGGTACCCCGCATTAGTCATATCACCATTGGAATGCGCCTTGTATGCCGCATCAATCGCGTCAGCATAAGCCGAAACCTGTTTACGGAAACCGCCGATAACATCGGGCTTATTGAGAAACGTAAAACGCTCAGCCAAATCCGGCACTTCTGGCACCGATGGCGGCTCCAAGCCGGATAATTTGAACCGTTCTTGCTCCTGATGCAACAGGTTTCTGAGGTATGCGTTCAGCGGCATGGTCCGCTCCGAGCCGTCGTGGCCCGGAACATTGGCATGCTCATGATGCTGGCCTCGCTTTTCGGCAGCGGTCATCATAGCTTCCAGATACTCAATGCGCTCACTGGGCGCCGAATGGGTGTCATAGAACGCCCGGATATTGTGCAACAGCCCCTGCATGTCGCCTTCGCGCTGCGACCGGTCACGGTCGTGGGCGTCCAGGGCCCGGCCCAATCCCTGGCCACCGACACCGCCGAGCTCAGATACCTCCTGCATCGACACGCGCCCGATTGCGCGCTCCTCATCCGCCTCAGCCGGCCCCACTTGATCCTGGGCCGCAGCTTCCTCTAGCGCACCTGGAATATCATCTTCACCTGGACGGAACATGCGCTCGTGTTGTTGGTCATGGTGACTGTGTTCTGCTGCCATTGCAAATCCCTCAATTGAAAGTATTTTACCTTGCTTTTGCCAAAAACAAAAAACACCAGCGCACACACAAAGGCGCTGGTGTTTTTTGTTGAACTTGAAATCTTTATCGTGCAGTACAATGACCGACCTAGAAGTACCTAGTTGGCTTGTCAGATCACATCTCATTGCTGAGCAGATCGATGACAGAGGTCAATCTAGCCGGCGGTCGAGCCGCCGGAGCTCATTACTGAGCCATGTCTCCCTAGAAAGGAGGTGATCCATCCGCACCTTCCGGTACGGATACCTTGTTACGACTTCATCCCAGTTACCACCCCCACCTTAGGGCCTAGTTAAATAGGCACTTCGGGTGTTGGCGACTTCCGTGACGTGACGGGCGGTGTGTACAAGACCCGGGAACGTATTCAACGTGGTGTGCTGACCCACGTTTACTAGCAAATCCGACTTCATGCAGGCGAGTTGCAGCCTGCAATCCGAACTGAGACTAGTTTTGATGCGATTAGCTCCCCCTCGCGGGTTGGCAACGCGTTGTACTAGCCATTGTAGGACGTGTGTGGCCCGAGGCGTAAGGGCCATGCCGACCTGACGTCATCCCCACCTTCCTCCCGGTTGGCCCGGGCAGTCTCGCATGAAAAATACAACATACGATAAGGGTTGCGCTCGTTGCGGGACTTAACCCAACATCTCACGACACGAGCTGACGACGGCCATGCAGCACCTGTCATTAGGCTCCCGAAGGCACCCCACTGTTTCCAGTGGGTTCCTAAGATGTCAAGCCTCGGTAAGGTTCTACGCGTAGCGTCATATTAAACCACATCCTCCTCTGCTTGTGCGGGTCCCCGTCAATTCCTTTGAGTTTTAGCCTTGCGGCCGTACTTCCCAGGCGGCATACTTATCGCGTTAGCTGCGACGCACAGGGGGTCGATACCCCATACGTCTAGTATGCATCGTTTACGGCGTGGACTACCAGGGTATCTAATCCTGTTCGCTCCCCACGCTTTCGTACCTCAGTGTCAGGAGTAGCCCAGCAAGCTGCCTTCGCCATTGGTGTTCTTGGTAATATCTACGCATTTCACTGCTACACTACCAGTTCCACTTGCCTCTGCTGTCCTCTAGGCACCCAGTATGAGAGGCATCGATATGGTTGAGCCACACGATTTAACCTCTCACTTAAGCGCCCACCTACGCACGCTTTACGCCCAGTGATTCCGGA
>DATAMV010000072.1:0-3388 GCA_036266515.1 Candidatus Saccharimonadia bacterium | reverse complement strand
GAGTGAGTACCCGTTCCAGTCGCGTCCAGTCATGGTTCGCGTCAATTTCCCACGAATGGCCCCAGAGATGGAACACGCCGCCGCGGCTTTGGGCGCGGTCGAACATGGCCATGGCTAGGTGGTCCCAATTGAGCAGGTAGTCAAGAGCGGCAAGTGGGTTGAACCGGGCAAAACGCACGATCTTGAATACATCAGACCAGTGGCGATAGGCATGCACGGTGGTAGGGGTCTCGAATGGCCTTGCACCGCCGCTAAAGGCGAACCGGTCGGTAGTGCGGGCATAACTGTAACCAGCGGCTTGGGTGATGCGCACGTGATCGGCGTTGTAGGCGCCACCGGGGTAGCAAAACGTGGTGATGGGCTTGCCGACCATGCGTTCCAACTGGTGTTTCGACTCGCGGATTTCGGCTTCGGCCTCTGCGAGCGGCACCTGGGTAAGCCGGGGGTGGGTGACGGTGTGGGCGCCAATCTCAAAATCATCAGCCAGCTCGCGCACCTGGTCGGGCGTGAGTCGGTCGGCGGCCATAAACTCGCGGTCCTGCGGCGACACGTAAAATGTCCCGGCCAGGTGATGGCGCTTCAGGAGCGCGGCGAGCTTCAGGTCGAGTACGTGCCCGTCATCCCAGCTTGTGGTAACGGTGAGCGGCTTGATGGTGGGGGTGCGGTAGGCTTTGGTCAGCTGCGACACTACCTGGTTCCAGTCGTACCCGGCTATATTGGCTTTGGGTTGGAATTTTTTGGGGTTACTCAAGACGGTTTCCAGACCCTTGGCCAGGTCCTTGGCATTGGGTGCAACGGTAAGGCCGTTTACGCCCTCCTCGATCAAGTCGCGGGTGGCATTGTCCGAGTGGCTAGAAGTCACAACCGGCAGGCCGGCGGCGTTAGCCTCGACTGCAGCCAGGCCAAACCCTTCGCGCACGGACGGCAGTGCAAACACTTTGGCTGCTTTCATGAGGCCATAAAGTTCGGTGTCGCGGTCCACACCGGGCAGGAGCCGGACGTTGTCTTGGAGGCCGAGTTCGGTAATGAGCGCCTCAATCTGCGGGCGCTCGGGACCATCACCGACAATGGTGCAGCTAATGGTGGGGCGACTGGCCTTGAGCATGCCTATGGCACGCACGACCAGATCGGCGTTTTTGTGGCTGAGCAACCGGCCTACAAACAGGACGTCGCTGCCGGCCTGAGCGGATGGTGCCGCCTCAATAGCTCCAAGATTAACGCCGAGTGGCACGGTGATGACGGCGGCCCGTACGCCGGTCTTGTGCAGGCGGGAGGTGGTATGGACAGAGTTGGAAACGATGAGGTTTGGCATGGCCGAGGCGGCGTGTTCGATTAGTGAGGCCATGCGCCCGGAGGTCGGGCCCAAGTAGGCTTGCCAGGTGGCGCGGTCCGTGACTTCGTGCCACGTGGCAATCAGCGGCTTGTGGCGTAGCCAGCAAACAAGCCGGGCGCTAAACAGCGGGAAAAACGGCATAGAATCCACATCAATCACGTCGAAGCGGGCAAACGCCATTTTGAGGGTTGCCAGACCAAACCACAGTGCTTCACCAATCGAGCGGCGGCCGCCCTTGTAGAGCGGGTGCAGCCGGCTGATAGCGTGCAGCGTCACACCATCTTGGCGGATGGTGTGTCCCCCGTCCCACCAATTCATGGTGTAGATGTGGACGTCGTGGCCGGATTTGGCTAGGCGCGTGGAGATTTCGTGAAGCCGGCGCTCTTTACCACCCAAATTATATGGGTAGACAGCATCGGTCACGAAGGCAATTCGTACTGGCCGCTGCATCAAGTCCTCTCCTACCCGTCTCTGCGGTTGAGTCGCTCGTAGAAATTGGTGGTGTGCTTGCGCACAGCCTTAAAGCCTTCGAAGCGCGGGCGCACAGGCGCGGGCGTCGCAGGGGCTGGTTTCCAGGTGAGGTTGCGGAGGAACATTTTGAGGATGCGGGTACCGTCGCGGAATGGATCGAGGCTCGATTCACCGGCGCGGGAGTGGTAGCTGATCGGCACCGAGTAGATCTCCTGGCCGAGGCGCGCCATCTTGGTAATCATTTCCATTTCGATGGCGAAACTCGATGAGCGCAGGTGTGGGCGCAGTTGCTTGACGGCGTCGTAGTTCCAGGCGAAGTAGCCGGTGAGGACGTCGGTGACATTCACGCGATAGGCGTAGCGCACCAGGTGCGAGAACACCCAGTTGCCGGTGCGGTTGAGGCCGGTCATCGAGCCGGCTGCAATCCGGCCGCCCAGCCGCGAACCAATGATCACGTTGCAAAAGCCGGCGTTTAGAGGCTCGAGGAGCCGCAGCACTTCCTGCGGGCGATAGGTGTCGTCGCCGTCGAGCAGCACCACGAAATCGGTATCGGCGGGCAGCATATGGAAGCCGGTACGGATGGCATTGCCCTTCCCCTGTCTGGGTTCGTGAATCACTTGAGCCCCGGCAAGCCGTGCGACCTCAGCGGTTTGGTCCTTGGAGTTGTTATCGATAACGATTACTTCAAGCTTGTAGCCCTGAGCTTTAAGCTCGGCCCGCGGGAAGTCATTGATAACGTTGGCAATGCCGGACTCCTCGTTGTAGCAAGGAATGAGCGCGATTACTTTTTTCATGACCGGCTCCGGAAGTGAATAGTAAGGTTTTGATCGGGCAGAGTTACGAACACCTCTAGGTTGGTGTTGGGGCTTGCGGTCATAAATGACACCACAACGTCCTGGGTATTGTCGTTTGCGAGGGTGAATTGATTCTGGCCGAGGGAACGCAGGCGGCCGTTTTCGCTAATCGCAATGTTTGCGTGGTAGATGGTCTGCTGGCCTTGGTGGTTGGTGACAGCATACCGGAAGGTAGCCGGTTGCTTGGCCGAAACCACTTTGGGCAAGTTCGTGGGGTTCACAAAAGACAGTTCAGTAAAAGGCTCGGTTTGGTGTGTGGTAGCAAGCGCCAGCGCGTTTGACATCCCAGGGAGCCACGACTGATAGAAAACACCTGCCAGCGCCACAGCCAAGCCAGCAATAATACCAAGCACAAGCCGGAGATGCTTTACTGGACGGGCAAAGATGGGTTTTCGGACACCAATATTAGGCATTTTTCTCGACCTCACGAATATTGACCTAGAAGTGTGATTATGTTGTGACATAAATCAATGGACATAGATTTCCACAACGGCACTCTTCTATCCGCCTAGACTATACCATGTGTTTGACAAACTTGCAAGATTTTAAGCGTAATCTGGTTATGCTCAGGAAGGAATGGGTGACGGACCTGGTTTGGTGCGGTATCATGAGCGGTATGACAAATGTCGGCCGGCAGCTTGCTCTGTTTCGTTTCCCCGTGATTTTGACCATTTTCTGTCTTGTTTTTGCCCTGATTGTGTGGGGGCCGGAACAGGCATTGATGGTATTG
>DATAMV010000071.1:0-1890 GCA_036266515.1 Candidatus Saccharimonadia bacterium | reverse complement strand
GGATAGCCCACCACCGCAGCCTCGGCCACCTTGGCATTGCCCACCAGGGCGCTTTCCAGCTCCGCCGTCCCCAGCCTATGGCCTGAGACATTGATCACATCGTCCACCCGCCCGGTGATCCAGTAATAGCCGTCGGCATCTCTGCGGCAGCCGTCGCCGGTGAAGTATTTGCCCGGATAGGCCTTGAAGTAGGTATCGATGAACCTTTGGTGGTCGCCATAGACGGTGCGCATCTGGCCAGGCCAGCTTTGGGCGATGCAGAGATTGCCGGTCACCGCCCCTTCCAGGACCTCGCCATCGGCATCCACGATCTGGGGCACAATCCCGAACAGGGGCTTGGTGGCGGAGCCGGGCTTCAAATCGGTAGCCCCCGGCAGCGGCGAGATCAGGATCCCGCCGGTCTCGGTCTGCCACCAAGTGTCCACGATGGGGCAGCGGCCATCGCCCACCACCCGGTGATACCAGAGCCAGGCTTCCGGATTGATCGGCTCGCCCACACTGCCCAGCAAACGCAGTGAGGCCCGGCTGGTCTTCTTTACCGGGCCATCGCCTTCGCGCATCAGAGCCCTGATCGCGGTCGGTGCGGTGTAGAAGATGTTGACTTTGTGCTTGTCGATCACGTCCCAGGAGCGCGAACTCGAAGGGTAGTTGGGCACGCCTTCGAACATCAGGGTGGTGGCGCCGTTGGCCAAGGGACCATAGAGGATGTAGCTGTGGCCGGTGACCCAGCCGACATCGGCGGTGCACCAATAGATATCGCCGTCGTGATAATCGAAGACATAGTGATGGGTGGCTGAAGCGTAGAGCAGATAGCCGCCGCTGGTGTGCAGCACGCCCTTGGGTTTGCCGGTCGAGCCCGAAGTGTAAAGAATGAATAGCGGGTCTTCCGCATTCATCGCCTCGGCCGGACAATCGGTGCTCACTTTGCTGGCGGCCTCGTGGTACCAGACGTCGCGGCCCTCTTTCATCGCGATTTTGCCGCCGGTGCGCTGGACAACGATCACGTCCCAGAAGCGCGAGGTGCTGGGATAATTCGGCACGCCTTCGAACATCAGGGTGGTGGCGCCGTTGGCCAAGGGACCATAGAGGATGTAGCTGTGGCCGGTGACCCAGCCGACATCGGCGGTGCACCAATAGACATCGCCGTCATGATAATCGAAGACATAGTGATGGGTGGCTGAAGCGTAGAGCAGATAGCCGCCGCTGGTGTGCAGCACGCCCTTGGGTTTGCCGGTCGAGCCGGAGGTATAGAGAATAAATAGCGGGTCTTCCGCGCTCATCGCTTCGGCGGGACAATCTGCCGGCACCTTGGCCGCTTCTTCGTGATACCAACGGTCACGGCCGTCTTGCATAGGAACCTTGCCGCCGGTGCGCCGCACCACCAGTACATCCGTCACCCCCTTGGCTTTCTTCAAGGCCGCATCGGTATTGATTTTCAGGCGCACGGGTTTTCCGGCGCGCAGCCCTTCATCGGCGGTGATCACCACCTTGCTGTCGCAGTCGGTGATGCGGCCGGCCAGGCTGTCGGGCGAGAAGCCGCCGAACACCACCGAGTGGACCGCGCCGATCCGGCTGCAGGCCAGCATGGCGGCGGCCGTCTCGGGTATCATCGGGAGGTAGATGGTGACGCGGTCGCCCTTTTTGACGCCGCGGGCCTTCAGCACATTGGCGAAACGGCAGACCGCCCCGTGAAGCTGGCGGTAGGTGATGTGCTTTGAGTCCTTCGGATCGTCGCCTTCCCAGATGATGGCGGTCTGGTTGCCGCGCTTTTCCAGGTGCCGGTCGATGCAGTTGGCCGCCACGTTCAGGGCGCCATCCTCGAACCACTTGATATGCAGGTCGTCCGGGTCCCAGGAGACATTCTTGACCTTGGTGAAGGGTTTCGCCCAG
>DATAMV010000070.1:0-5853 GCA_036266515.1 Candidatus Saccharimonadia bacterium | reverse complement strand
TGCGGGTTTCAGAACCGGCCGCCGATTTGGCAATTATTTTATCCATAGCGTCCGCGTTCAAAGATGCGCAAATACCAAACGGCCTCGTCGCTTTCGGCGAAGTCGGACTCAGCGGCGAAGTCCGCTCGGTCACCCAGTCTGCCCGGCGCGTCGCCGAGGCCACCCGGCTCGGCTACAAATTTGCCATCGGCCCGGCTTTTGGCGCCGGCAGCGGCCTCAAAGGGGTGTCTGATATCACCCAGGCCATTAAGCTTTTATCCACGCCGGGCGCCTAACATTCATTGTCAGAAAGGACTTATTTATGACCGACACCATGGTCTTTTCACTTATCGCTGTTGGCGTGCTCACAGTACTGCTCGCCATCTTGCGACTGCGTCACATCTCCTTGCAGGATTTGGTTTTCGGCCTTCTTGGAGCCATTACCGGCCTGCTTCTCGGTGCGCTGGCCAGTGTTCCCTTAAGCAAATTGCCCGATCCCGTTGGCTCGGTGCTGCCGGTGGGGCTGTCGGTAGCACTAACTATCGCCATGGTGGCTGTGGTGCTCACCCAGCGCCGGTCGCTGCTGGCGGTAATGCCGTTCCTGCGCGCGGCCGATGGTGCCGAGCCGGCCGCTATAGCCTCCACCTCGGCGCCTGCTCTGCCGCAGATTCTGGTTGATACCTCGGTGATCATCGACGGCCGCATTGCCGATATCGCCAGGGCGGGATTCGTGCCGGGCCGCCTCGTAGTGCCGCGGTTTGTGCTGGCCGAGCTGCAAAACATTGCCGACTCCGACGACGCCATGCGCCGTGGCCGTGGCCGCCGGGGCCTCGAGGTTCTCAACGCCGTCCGCGAGCTGCCCGACATTGAAGTCTCCGTGATTGACGACGATGTGCCGGGCATAAAAGAAGTTGATGCTAAACTAGTGGCTCTGGCTCAGCGCTTTGGGTGCAATGTCCTCACCACCGACTACAATCTCAACCGTGTTGCCCATATCCAGGGTGTGCGCGTACTCAACGTCAATGAGCTGTCCAACGCCATCCGGCCGGTAGTCCTACCGGGCGAAGAGCTGCTGGTGCGCGTGGTTCAGTCCGGCAAGGAACGTAACCAGGGTGTAGGCTATCTGGCTGACGGCACCATGATCGTCGTCGAAAATGGTGACAAGATGATCGGCCAGGAGGTCGTCACCGAAGTCACGCGCGTGTTCCAAACCGTGGCCGGCAAAATGATCTTTGCCGCGCCGAAGTCGCCCGCGCAGGTCGGCCACACGGCCGCTCACGTCCCTGCGCCGCAAGCGGCCGCTCCGGCCCCGGCTGTTTCGCCGTCCGAGACCGCCGCAGCCCCCAGCAAGCCCCGCCGCAAGCGGTTTGGCCGCGGACAGGGCGGCGCTCAGCGCAGCCAGGACCAAGCTCAGCCACAGTCCCAGCCACAGCCTCGGCCCGGCGCAGCCAATTCTATTGAAGAGCGCATCGTTTCGGCCAACAACCATCAGGCTTCTGACCGCACCCAGCAGCCGCGCGACTAGCGAAAGCCTACGGCTTAATCTTGAAGTTAATGGTATCGGTGGTGTCGCTGGTATCAGTTCGCACGAACCAACTGTGATTGCCGGGCGCGAGTCCGAGCACTAGTTTTGATGTGCTGGCGGTCGAGCCGCGCGCAATATTGTCGACGTAAAGCGTGTAGGTAGTGGCACCCGGATCATTACTCCAAGCAAAGGTGATGGGGCCGGAATTCACCTGCGAGCCATCCGCCGGCGTTTGTCCCTCAAACGCTGCCTGCCCGCTGGTGTTCGTTACGTTCACGGACTGCTCATCGGTACCCTGATACAGTCCCGAATCCGTCACCACGGCCTTGAACGAATGCGTGCCGGCCACGGTCGGAGAATAGGTCACTTCGTAGCTTCCGGCGCCGTTAATTACCTGAGTCGAAATAATTTGGTCATCGAAGTACACCTCAAGCTTATTGGGCGTAAACGTTCCCGCTGTCACTTCAACGTTGAAGTCGTATGGACCGCCCCCGATTGCTCCCGTGATGTTGGCTTTTGGCTGTGAATCGTTGCAATGATGCACATCATCCGAATCCGTAGGCAAATCGCCGCCGCTCGTGGAGTAGCCGGCCTTCTGCAGCGCCGCTAGCCAGTTGGCATACTGGTCCGGATTCTCGGCCTTGGTAATCTCCGGCAAAATCGCGCTCGAGTATACAGTGCTCTTGGCCAGGTCTGGCGTACATTCCGTGGCCAGCTTGCCGGAAACCTTGTCGATCTGAGCACTCTTGCCGCCGACCGAGCTCATCGGCACGTACCAGCTTGGGAATATGTCGGTAGTGGTGTCGGAAGTACCGGCCGTGACGCTGCGGCCGGTTTTCTTGTCCAGGGTCACAGTCTTGATGCCGCTGGGCCGGGCAAATGCCTGGTTGGGCTTGCCTTGGATCACGGCGTTCATGAAGCTACGGTAAATTGGCGCCGCAATGTCGGCCGCCGCCGCGTTCATGGCCTTGTTGTCGTTGTTGCCCACCCAGATTCCGGCCACAATATCCGGCGTAAACGCCATAGTCCAGGCGTCGCGGTAGTTTTCCGTTGTACCTGTCTTTACGCCCATATGCACGCAGTTGGTACTGGAGTTGTTGCCACAAATATTGTTAACCACGAGGTCATTGAAGAATGCGAACTTCTTGGCATTTGTATCACTGAGGATGTCTGCCATCAGGCCGGCCACCTGCGGGTCGAGCGCCTGCTTGGGCTTGGCCGGCTTGGTGTTGTCCTCAAGCACGTTGCCTTTCTGGTCTTTGAGAAGCAGGATCGGGGTTTGCTCGTAATGGAGGCCGCCGTTGGCAAACGATTCGTAGGCATTGGCCATCTCAACGAGCTGTACGCCGCCGGTACCAAGCACGAGCGACAGGCCGTACTGGTCGGGCTTGCCGAGGGTGTCCACCCCCAGCGCCTGGGCGGTCTGGATGGATTCAGGAATGCCGGCCATGGCCAGCGACTTCACCGCGGGAATGTTGAGTGAGCCGGCCAGCGCCGTGCGCACCGTGATGATCCCGTAGTTACGGCCGGCGTAGTTTTGCGGGTGGTACGGCTGGGCCGGAGTGCCAAATTCGGTTGGCACATCGTAAATCGTGGTGCCGGGCCCGTACGTCGGGCAACTCCGGTCTTTGGCGCACGTCGCATCTTTGTCTTTGGCAAACAGCGTCGAGTACACGATCGGCTTGAAGCTCGAACCCGGCTGCCGCAATGACGTGGCCACATTCACCTGGCCGCCAGTTGGATCATTAAAGTCATGCGAACCCAGCATGGCCAGGATATGGCCACTCTTGGGATCAGTCACCACCATGGCAGCGTTCGAACCCCCCGAGTTCTGGACATTCTTCATATTCTTTTGAATAGCGTCGTACGCCTGGATCTGTTTGTCGTAATCAAGCGTGGTGCGCACATTGAGGCCGCCTTCGGTCACGGTTGCGGTGCCGTACTTTTGCTCCAGGAAGCTCTGCGCGTACAGCACAAAGTGCGCCAGGCGCGGATCGAGATTGGCATAAAGGTTTTGAGTCTGTGAAATCTTACTGGTGTCGGACAAATCAGCCAGGGTCCATTTGGCGGCATCCGCCTGGCTCTTGGAGATGTATTTTTGCTCAACCATTAAATCAAGCACCAGATGCTGGCGTTCGATCAACTCCGGCTGGTTAGCGCCGTAGGGCGAGTAGTAGGAAGGTGCATTGAGGATGGCGGCCAAAAGCGCCGATTGGCCAAGATCGAGATTCTTAGCGCACCGCTGGTCGCGGTCCGCCTTGTCGATGTCCTGCGGGAAGAACGTCTTGCAAGCACTCTCAATACCGTATGCGCTGGCTCCATATGGAATTTCATTAAGGTAAAGCGTGAGGATGTCGTTCTTGGAGTAGAACTGGCCGATTTCCACCGACAAAATCAGCTCTTTGGCCTTGCGGGAAAAGCTGTGATCGGTGGGATCGAGCAACGCGTTCTTCACGTACTGCTGGGTGATGGTTGAACCCCCCTGACTACGCGTGTGAGTGATGAGATCAATCAGCGCCGCACGTGCGTAGCCCAGCACACTAAACGATCCATGGTGGTAGAAATCCTTGTCCTCGATGGCGATGGTAGCCTGCTTGGCAACGGCCGGTATCTGGTCGTAGGTTATGATGCTGCGGTTCTGGTCGCCATAGACCTCATAAATCAGCTTGGTGCCGGTAGAGTCATAAAACTTCGTGGTCTGGGCAGTAGCTCGGGCGTTAATTTTGCCCGGTGTCGGCAAATCTTTGGCAAACCATAAAAACACCAAAAAAATAAACAAAAACCCTGCACCGATAATTTTCCCCAGGCGCAAAAGCCCCGCCCGGCTGATCCAGTATTCCCGGAACCGGCTGGGCGTAAATGAGAGAAAGAATGCTTTGATGCGGCCTTTGTGTTTTGTAAAATCTTTAAACGGCTTAGCCGGTTTGCGGACACGTCGCTTAGGCATCGTAATTCCTGCTAACGCAATAATGACCTAGTAATTATAGCACTGACCCCGCGTATAATGAGCCTATGCTTTTAACGAACCACGTACTCACCGGCGCCCTCCTGGGCCTCTCAATCGATAACCCCGTGCTGCTGGCGCCGACGGCGGTGGCATCGCATCTGGCCCTGGACGCTGTTCCTCATTTTGGCACAGATTCCCTGAGAAAAAGCTTTCCCAATGGCCGATTCTTTATAATAGTGGGCGCTGCCGACTTCACCATGTCCGTGGCCGCCACGACCGTGATCTGCTTGATGTGGCCGGAGCGGATCGTGAATATTTTAATTGGCGTTTTCGGCGCCTGCCTGCCCGATCTCACCTACATTCCCCTCGTGGTCTTTGGCCGCGCCCGTATTGAGCGCTGGCTGCCGTTTTACAAGCCAATGCTGCAATTTCTCGGCTGGATCCAGTGGTACGAGCGGCCGCCGGGCGCCGTCACCGAGGTGCTATGGGCGATACTCATGCTCTACCTGCTGCACGCCCACATAACTGTCCCGGCCTAGCCGCTCCAATATCCGGCCAGATCGTGCTACACTTTTTGCCATATGGACGAATTACTCACCCGTGGCGTTGATACAATCGTTGGCCGTGACGAGCTAGAGCAGGTATTAACCACCAACCGGCAAAGCTTGCGCATTAAATTTGGCGTGGACCCAACGCGCCCCGATCTGCACATTGGCCACGCGGTGGCACTGCGCAAACTCCGCCAGTTTCAGGAGCTAGGCCATACCGTTATCTTTCTGATCGGCGACTACACCACCAAAGTGGGCGACCCTTCAGGCAAAAACAAGACCCGCCCCATGCTCACCGATGATGAGATTGCCGGTCACGTTGAAACGTACCTCGACCAGGTCGGCAAAATCCTGGACGTGAAGAAGGCCGAAATTCGCTATAACTCCGAATGGCTCGCCAAGCTTAGCTTTAATGATCTGATCAACCTGGCCTCCAATATCAGCGTCGCCCAGCTGATCGAGCGCGACGACTTCAAAAACCGCCTTGCTGCTGGCAGCGAGATCGCACTGCACGAACTTTTATACCCACTGATGCAGGCCTACGACTCGGTCGCGCTCGAAGCCGATGTGGAGTTCGGCGGCACCGACCAGCTCTTTAACCTGATGGCCGGCCGCGCGCTGCAGAAGAAACTCGGCCAAAAGCCGCAGGTTGTATTCACTTGTGAGCTGCTGGTAGGCCTCGACGGCACCAAAAAAATGAGCAAGAGCCTCGATAATTACATTGGTGTCACCGATGCACCGGTAGACATGTATGGCAAAACCATGAGCCTCCCCGATAGCCTGATCGCTCCGTACTACAAGCTCTGCACTGATGTCCCACTAGGGGCGATCGATGAGCTCGTGAAGACTCTGGC
>DATAMV010000069.1:0-3393 GCA_036266515.1 Candidatus Saccharimonadia bacterium | reverse complement strand
TGAGCCAGCGATGTGAGCGCAGCAACCGAACCAGGGCAAAGTTGAGCCATTCCCAGGGGCTGATGGCGTTGGAGACCCAGTGGACCGCCCGGAGGATGAGGATCAGGAGCGAGTCAGCCGGCTCTTCGCCCACCACATGGTCGTGCTCCTGCACCAGTTGCCAGTCGTGCCCCAGCCGAAGTACGGAATATCGCAACGGCGTGAGCCAGGCCCGGTCTATGGATGAGTACGTGGGTTGGTGCTTTGGATTATTCATATCTGTTATCTTAACGGATTTTGGGACAACGTCATTGGCCCACGGTGGATAGAATTTGCGGAATAACATTGAGCATATAGGGCACGTAATACAGCAAGACGATGCCCAGGCTAATGAGCCCCCAGGTGTTGAGGAGTCGGTAGCCAATGGCCGAGCCCATGATAATGAGCGTAATGGCTTCAAGCACCAGCACCACGCTATAGACGGCGCCTTGGTGGGTAAAGATCTGGATTAGCAGGGGCACGGTGAGAAAGGCTAGGGCGCCGGCGGTAAAGATGTCGTAGGCGTCGTGTTCGAGCTTGTGCCGGCGATAGGCTAGGTAGGCAAAGTAGGCGGCAGCCGGCACGGTATACCACTCTAGCTGGATCACTTGGGCGTAGCGCAGGCTCCAGTCGAGCGCGAGCACAAGCACGGCTCCAGCCAACTCCTGCACCGTCCCCCAGCCGTGCCAGCGCGCATCATACCAAAGCAACAGGCCGGCGGTGGCCAGAGCCACCACTGCTTCCAGCGGCGGGGTCGGCGTGAGCAGTCCGGGGTAAAGGCCGATGAAAGTGATGATGATGCCGGAGTACCGCAAAGCCCCAGCGCGGGCCGGCTCGTCGGAGCGGCGGCCAACCAGATAGAGCAAGGCCCCGAAGGTGGCCAGGAACAGGCCGTTGAGCGAGACCGGCCACTCAAACACATCGGCCACCTGGATGAGCGCGGAGGCGGCGATGGCGGCGGCCAGATACACGAAAGCCTCGGGCAGCGGCTCGCGGCGACTCACGGCATAGAGGCTTACGGCCAGCACCAGGCCGAGTTCGACCGCGGTGGCGGGCTGGCTCACCAGCGCGAACGCCAGCGCCGCCAGGATCGCGAGCAGGTAGCCAGAGATACCCACGGCTTCGAACGACTCGCCGAGCGTACCAAGCTGGCGGCGCCACAGCACCAAGAAACCGGCGAGTGCCGCATACGACCACGCCTGGGCATCGGCGGTGAGTGCTGGATCGGCTACCCCCTGCCCCACCGTCACCGGCACGAGCAGGATGGCAAAGAGCGCCACCAGTGCAAACCAGGCTTTGGCGAAGCGCAGCGCTAGTTCGGCACCCATGAGCGCAGCGGCAACGAGACAGAGCGCCACGGCCAGCACTTCGGCTTGAGCCAGATAGGCCCCGAGGATGGGCAGCAGACCGCCGACGGTCGCCAGGGTTATACGCCACGGCTCGCTGAGGTAGGCGCGCAGATAGTAGCTTAGGCCCCAGTACCCCGCGGCGATCAGCACCATCAGACCGGCGATGGTTGAGGCTTCAAGTACTGGGCGCAGGCCAATAGCCAGTCCCGCCGGCAGGCTAATGAGGGCCAGACACCAATAGTAAGCGGCTTCGCGGCGGTCCGGAAAATGCCTGGCCATTGATGCACAAAACGTGCCGATGAGGCCGACCGCAATGGAAACCAGCGTCCAAATCATGATTAGTGCTTACGCTTATTGCTGTAAGCATAGCGAAGTCAGCTGATTTTTTCGATGGGGGCAAAGGACAGGCTGAGACGCTTTTGGCCGAAGCCTTCGAAGACAGCCGTGACTTCGTCGCCGGAGACGGCCGCCACGATGCCCTCACCAAACTTGGCGTGCCGGATGCGGTCGCCGGGGCCGAGGTCGAGGCCGAGCATGGCCTCACGGTGCGCTTCGGCCGACTCGCGGCTGACGGCCGCCGCGTGCATTGGCTGGGGCGTCCAGCTGCCGGCGCCGGCTGCATGCCCGGCCGCAGCCGTGGTGAGGCCGCGGGCGTTGCCCCATTCGGACCCGCCGTCTTGCAGGTGCGGCGGAATCTCTAGCAAAAACCGCGACGGCGGGTTGTGGTTGGTGGCGCCGTAGAGCAGGCGGGTATTGGCATATAGCAGGATGAGGCGTTCGCGGGCGCGGGTCATGCCCACGTAGCACAGCCGGCGTTCCTCCTCCATCTGGTCGGCGTCGAAAAGGCTGCGCGAGTGCGGGAAGATCCCCTCCTCCAGCCCAGGCATAAACACCACCGGAAACTCCAGGCCTTTGGCGGCATGGAGGGTCATGAGGGTCACGGCGTTTGACTCTTGCGAGTAATTATCAATGTCGGCAATGAGGGCAATTTCTTCGAGGAAGGCTTCGAGATTAAGCTCGTTGTAGTCGGCGGCTACACTCAAAAGTTCTTTAACGTTTTCGATGCGGTCGGCCGCCTGAATCGAGCCGTCGTCCAGGAAGGCGATGTAGCCGGAGCGCTTGAGTACGAGCTCGAGGAGCGGCCCAACGGCGCGGGTTTTGGCCTCCTCGCGCAGGCCGTCGATCAGCAGCGCGAACTGCTGCAAGGCATTGACGGCCTTGGTCTGCAGCCCGGGCACGCGATCGGCCCCGCGGCAGGCTTCGAGGAGCGACATGACCCGCCCGGTATTTGCTTCGAATGCCCCCGCCTCACGCCGAAGAACGCTATCCCCTTGCTCACTCCCTTCCGCGACAGAACCGGCTCCGGCTTGTTCGGCGGGATCATTCTCCGCAATGCCATCCGCGCTACTTACTCGTTGCGCCCGCCGCCAGGCCTCAAGGCGCTCGAGCGTAACTTCGCCAAGGCCACGGGCCGGCAGGTTAATGATGCGGCCGAAGCTCACCGGATCGTCGGGCTGGTAAATAAAGCGCAGGTACGCTAGCGCATCCTTAATTTCCTTGCGCTCGTAGAAACGCGTGCCGCCGACGATTTTGTAGGGCAGGCCGGCCCGCAAGAAGCCCTCTTCGAGCGAGCGCGATTGCGCGTTGGTGCGGTAGAGCACGGCGAAGTCATACAATTCGCGCTGCTCGCTGCGGCGCAGGTCCTGGACCCGGGCCACAATAGTCTCAGCCTCCTGAACTTCGTTGTACACATTGATGACACTAATGCCTTCGCCGTCGCCGCGGTCGGTCCAAAGCTTTTTGTCGCTTCTCACGCGGTTTTTGGTGATGATGGCGTGGGCCGCATCGAGGATGCGCTTGGTAGAGCGGTAATTTTGCTCGAGCTTGACCACTGTGGCTTCGGGATAGTCTTTTTCGAAATCCAAAATGTTCTGGAAGTTGGCGCCGCGCCATGAATAAATGCTTTGCCAGTCATCCCCTACCACGCAAATATTGCGATGGCCAGCAGCCAGCAGTTTGGTGATTT
>DATAMV010000068.1:0-1577 GCA_036266515.1 Candidatus Saccharimonadia bacterium | reverse complement strand
GGTCATTGAGGCCAATGAGGCCGCCGCAGCACTGGCGCGCCACAATTCCCCGTTCGGGGCAGCCGAGGTTGATGTCGATTCCGGAAAAGCCGCCCATTTTTGCGATGTCCTGGGCACTTTGGTAGTACAGTTCGGGTTTGTTGCCCCAGATCTGGGCAACCAGTGGGCGGCTTAGGTCCGGTTCAATGCGCAGGCGCTCCAGCGTGTTTTCGCGGCCCGGCGACTGCAGTCCGTCGGTAGACACAAATTCCGTGAAGAACACATCCGGTGCGGCGGTGCCGGCCACGATTTGGCGGAACACCACGTCGGTGACGTCGTCCATGGGGGCCAACACAAAAAATGGCCGTTTCAGCTGTTGCCAAAAATTCATATTGATATTATAGCATTAAACTTCGAGCGTGGCGACGAGCGGCAAATGGTCTGAGGCGTCGACGTCTGGGCAATCTTTAGAAAGCACTTTTATGTCTGGGCTCACGAAAATCATGTCGACCACGGCCGTAGCATAGCCGGGGTTGTCCTTGCGCCGCATATTGAAGGTGGTCGTTAACTCATGTCCGAATACGTTCATCAGCTGCTCTTCGACAACGGCAATGGCTTTATTGCCCATAGTGGCGTTGGTATCACCGGCGAGGATCACCCGGGGCAGGCCGTGAGTGGCCCTGATGATGGCCTCGGTCATACGGGCGCGTTCGGGGCTGTAGCGGTCACCTTCGAGGTCCCAGATACCGTGAAGGTTAAATACATTCATGTCGCCTGCTGGAGTGTGCGCAACCACGTGTTGCAGATTACGGGGCGCCCTTGAGAAGTCGGTCCGGCCTTCCTCGCTGTAGTCCGGATCGTAAGGCGTATGGAAGAATGTGACGGCCCCCGGAGTGAGCTCAAATTTTGAGAGCACTGCGTTACCCTGGTCGGTTCGGAGATCGGGCATTACATGCATGAATGAGGCGGCGAAGCTGGCATGGGGCAGGCCGGCTGCCATTTGCAGGGTTTCGACGGTACGAAAACGTGCGCTTAACTCGGGACGCGGGTCGTTGTAGGCTTCTTGAAGTACTAAAATGTCTGGATCCTCAGCCTGGAGGAATTTGATGAGGTTGTCCATGAGGCGGCCGCCATGCCAGACGTTGACGGTGATAAATTTGATCGTCATAAGGCCATTATATAGGACGACTAGCGCACGACCCAATTGCCGGCGCCGAGATTTCGGACTTTGCCGGTAATCTCCATGAGGCTAATGGCATTGGCAAATCCCGCAGCACCGAGCCCACTGCGCTCGATGAGGTCCTCGCTGGAGTTAGTGCCTTCGGCTAGTAGTCCGAGCAGCAGGGCCTCCTCGGCGCTTTGGGCGGCTGGTGGCGTGGATTCCTGGGCATGGAAGCCCAGGGCTACGATCGCATCGGCCGCGCTCGTAATGGGGGTGGCGCCGGAGCGGATCAGATTATTGGGACCGGCCGAATACTCCGAGTAAATGCTGCCCGGTACGGCCATGACGTTTCGGCCTGCCTTGAGCGCGAAGTTGGCTGTGAGCAGCGAGCCGCTCTTGGCCGCGGCTTCGGTGACGATGACGCCGCTGCTCAAAC
>DATAMV010000067.1:0-2602 GCA_036266515.1 Candidatus Saccharimonadia bacterium | reverse complement strand
TTGGTCGGGGGCTGGCGGCCGGCTCGCAGACACAGCTCAACTTTTTGCCGTCGCTGGCGCAGCACACCGACTTTATCTTTGCGGTGCTCAATGAAAAACTCGGGTTTGTGGGCGGAACGCTCCTCATTGTGCTGTTTGGGGTGCTGTTGTGGCGGGGCCTGCGGATTGCCTATACCGCCCAGGACCGGTTTGGGCTGTTTTTGGCAGTGGGTGTATCGGCTATGATTTTGTTCCACGTATTCGTGAATGCCGGCATGAACATGGGTATGGCGCCGGTGACGGGCATTCCACTACCGCTTGTGAGTTATGGCGGCACGGCGCTGATTGTGGCTATGGCAAGCCTTGGGGTACTAGAGAGCGTGGCGGTGCGGCGCAAGAAATTGCAGTTTGAAGGCTAGTTTGGGATGACATCGCGAAGGAAATGGGGTACATCGCAGCGAGCGCCTGACAACTTGCACTCTCATTTGACAGGTGGGTTAAGTTCGTTTGCAAGAAGCGTCCTGCTTCCGAAGCGATTCTTCCACTGTACAAGCGTACCCAAATCTGGTATTATTCTCAGGTTACGCAAATCTAATGAAAGCACGCCTGCTAGACCCAGGCACGAAAGGGCTTTGAACAATGCAAGCAGTGATCGCTTCCGGTGGGAAGCAATACATCGTAGAAAAAGGCCAGACGCTCGAAGTCGAGCTGCTGGGTGACGCCAAGAAAGTGGAGTTTGATGCTCTGCTCGTGATTGATGGCGACAAGATCCAGGTCGGTGCGCCGGCCGTGAAGGGCCTGAAAGTAGCCGCCGAGGTCGTAGAAGAGACCAAAGGCGAGAAGCTGCAGGTTCTGCGCTTTAAGGCTAAGAAGCGCGTGAAGCGCCTCACCGGCCACCGCCAGCACTACAGCCTGATCAAGATCACCAGCATCGCCTAAGAAAAAGCCCCCGACCGGGGGCTTTTTTGATGGGCGGGGAGGGCTACTGGGCGACCCAGTAATCGAAGGAATAGCTCGTGTGCGAGAGGGCGTCGAAGCTGGCTTCAACGATGAACCAGTTGGCGCTTTTGAGGACGTACGGCTGGAGTTGGGCGGCGCCTCGCCCGTCTGGGCTGATGACGATGGTAGGGACGGACGGGTAGGTGTTGCGGAACGTCACCTTTACGAGATCGCCGCCCAGGTTGGCATTGCCGGTGACGGTGCCGGTGCTGACGGTGACGGTGCCGGCGCTGTCATTGCCGGCGACGCTTGCCGTGGCGCCCGAGCCGGCGGCTTGGTCGGGGCTGGCGGTGGGCGTCAAGCCGCCGATGTTGATGTGGCCATTGATATTGAGCGTGCCATTGACCGATAGGTCTTGTACGGAAATGCTGGCGGCGGATAAGGTTCCGCCGAAGCTGCCGTTGCCACTGGCCGAGACATTGCCCTTGTAGGTGGCGCCGGCGTTGAACAGGGCTGGGTTTTGGACGGTGAGGGGGCCGTTGACAGTGAGTTGGCCCCCGACATTGGTGACTCCGAGGTTGGTCGTTTTGGTGGCGCTGAGGTTACCGAGCGTAGTGGTGCCATCAACCTCTAGCCCGCCAATAACCTTAAGGTCTGAGTTGAGGGCTACCCGGTTTTTAAACAGCGTGGTGGGGCTAATGGTAAGGGTTTCGGCAGTGGTGCCGGCAGTGTTGCCTTCGAAGTAGGCGCCGAGTTTATCGAGGTCGGATTTGCTCAGGCTGGTGACGGCCGGGGGCTTGGTGTTTGGGGCTTTGGCACGGGTAAGATAGGCGTAAATGCCGACGGCCGCTCCTGACACCACCACGGCAACCACGAAGGTGATGAGCGTAGTGGTAATGTCGGCCTTGCGGTAAATGCTGGTGATAGAGGTCTTGCCCTTGGGCACCGGCCGGTGGCTTTCGCCCTTGCTGAGCACCGTGGGCACGGTGCCGTCGGCGAGCGGGTCGGCCGGCACGGTTGGCGCCGGGCCACCGCCGCCGGACGCTTTGGCCTCGGGCGGGACATTGGGGTCTGGGGGCGTCTGGTCGTTCGCGGGCTTGGTCTCGCCACTTTCGGGCGTCGGTGAAATATTGGTGCCGTCGGCTTTGGGTTTGATTTCGTCTGCCATTTAGGTTGAAATGCTCATAATTTGGTATGTGTATCATACCGCTTGTGGTTGAGTGGCACAAACTGCTATAGTTATTGCATCTATCTATGTGAGGTGGAGATGCAGCGGACATTGCGTCTGAAAATGTGGTCTAAGGAAATGGGAATGGTGTTTGTGGTGGCGGTTAGCGTCACGCTGGTCTTTACCGTGGCAGCTTCGGTGTTTGAGCAATTCCACCAAGTGGCAGCCGAAGAGCTCCGTGGCAAGGAAGAGACGGCTGTGCCGGGTGCTGGTCAAACGCAGGTCCTCACCCTTAAGGAGTGGGGAGTGACGCTTAGCGTGCCGATGGGTCCCGGCCTGCCGGCGGTCAAGTACGTATCTGAAGGTCCGGATAGCTATGGGCTTTCGAGCGCGGACGTGGAGAAGGCGGGTAGCGCGTGCTCGGCCGCTCAAAACGCCATTGGCACGATCGTGAGGGTGCCTGCCGGTACTTGGGGCAGCCGTCCAGGCCAGGTAGAGCTGGCGTTGGGCACGGTT
>DATAMV010000066.1:0-5824 GCA_036266515.1 Candidatus Saccharimonadia bacterium | reverse complement strand
CAAGTATCATGGCCAGGTGAAGGCGGCGCTATCGAAACTCGACGGCCGCATTCGCACCATTGAGTACAAGGTGGTCGGCAAGGCCGCAGGTGCTGGAGCCGAAGCGCCGGCCCGAGCCGTGAAGCGGCCTGAGGCCCCGCGCGAGACGGCTGCGCCCCGGCGAGCCGAGCAAACGTCCTTGCCGACCGCGGCTCCAGCGGGCCGGTCAAATCTTAACCCGCGGTATACATTCGAGAACTTCGTGGTGGGCTCGAGCAACGACTTTGCCCACGCCGCTTGCCAGGCGGTCGCGAAGAGCCCCGGCACCAAGTACAACCCGCTTTTTATTTATGGGGGTGTGGGCCTCGGCAAGACCCACCTCATGCAAGCGGTGGGTAATGAAATCCTGCGGCGCGATCCTAGTAAGCGTATTGAATACGTGACGATTGAGGGCTTCACCAATGAGTTCATCAACTCAATCTCGAAGAAGAAAAATGAGAGTTTCGTCGAGAAATACCGCAACGTGGATGTACTCATCATTGATGATATGCAGTTTCTGGCCGGCAAAGAGAAGACGCAGGACGAATTTTTCCATACCTTCAACGCCCTTCACCAGGCCAACAAACAGATTATTATCTCAAGCGACAAACCCCCCAAGCAGCTGGTAATGCTCGAGGACCGGCTGATTTCGCGCTTTGAGATGGGCATTACCGTCGATATCCAGCCACCGGATCTGGAAACGCGGTCGGCGATTATTCAGAGTAAGGCCGCCAGCATGGGCATCGTGCTGCCGCTAGAGGTGGTTGATTACATCGCGCGGCATGCCCAGAGCAACATCCGCGAGCTTGAGGGGATCCTCACAAAGGTCCTGGCCGACCGCGAACATAACGGCGCCGAGCCCAGCCTGGCCCGCATCCAGCATCTGCTGGCGGCCGATGTGGCGGCGCGTCCCAAGGCGCGGCCAATGTCGCCCAAAGCGATCATTGAGCGGGTGGCGGCCTACTTCGACCTGCAAACCAGCGATATCATCGGCGCCAAGCGCGACAAAGAGATCGTGGTGCCTCGTCAAATCACCATGTATCTCTTGCGCGAGGAGCTGGGCCTGAGCTTTCCAAAGATCGCGGCGGCCATTGGCGGGCGCGATCATACCACCGCCATGCACTCGGTGACCAAGATTGAGAAGCTTATCGAGGCTGATGACGGCCTGCGAACTGATGTCCAGGCAATCCGCGACCGCCTAACTGCGGTGGCAGCTTAGATGCGAAGTTATCCCCGGCTGGGGATAAGAGCTGGGGATAACATTGGGATGAGTTGTTGAGGACTCACCCTGTTTTCGCCACTTTTGCCCAATTACACTTTTGCTGTCCACAGCTGCCTCCCCTGCCCATCCCCACGTTTGTACCGCCATTTTCCCCATTAAGCATAAGAACTTTTTAGCGGTCCAGAGCCATGTTTTGGGGTTTTACCCAGAGTCCACAGGGCTTATGATTATTACGACGAGTTTTAATTAATATAGATTTAAGAAGAAAGAAGACTGGGATGGTGGAAAGATGAAACTGAGTCTGACGCAAGAAAACTTGTCTCGTGCTCTCTCTAGCGTTGGTCGGGTAGTTTCTACTAGAGCCAGTCTTCCGGTCTTGTCGAATATCCTTTTAGCCACTGATGGTAACCGGTTGCGGCTTTCAGCCACTAACCTTGAGATCGGTATCAACTATTGGATTGGGTCAAAGGTTGATTCGCAAGGATCGCTCACGGTGCCCGCTCGCCTATTCGCCGACTTCGTGTCGAGTCTGCCGCATGGCAACATTGAACTGAGTGGTACCGACAACATACTGACGGTCAAAAGCCCCCACTACGAGTCTCGAATCAATGGAATCGCGGCGGATGAGTTCCCGCAGATTCCGTCCGTGACCGGTGAGCCGGGCCTAGTGTTGCAGGCCGGAGCGTTGCGAGAGGCGCTCGCCCAAGTAGTAGTGGCCGCTTCGGCCGATGAGGCGCGGCCGGTTTTGGCGGGCGTTTACTTGTACGTGGAGGACGGAGCCTTGATTGTGGTGGCAACGGATTCGTACAGACTGGCTGAGAAGCGCATAGCGCTCGCAGGAAGCGCGCCGGAGACGTTTGCGGTGCTCGTGCCGGCCCGGACGATGCAGGAGCTTATAAAGCTTCTGGGCGAGTCTGAGGATGAAGTGGAGATCTATGTGGACGAGAGCCAGGTGATGTTTAGGATTGCGGACGTGGAACTGATGTCGCGCCTGATCGAGGGGCAATTTCCGCCCTACCGCCGGATTATTCCCGAGAGCGCCGAGACCTCGTTTGATATCGCTACGTCGGAGCTGGCGCGGATTACGAAGGTGGCAAGCTTGTTCGCCCGCGAGAGCGCCGGGAGTGTGCGGCTTGAGATTAAGGCAGAGGGCGAAGTGAGTGTGGTGTCGAGCGACTCGGAAGTGGGTGGCAACAAGTCGTCGGCCGAGTGCGACGTGAGCGGTGATGATGGCGAAATCTCGTTGAACGCCCGGTATCTGCAGGATGCGTTGACGGCCGTAAAGAGTCCCCAGGTGACGGTGGCGATTAGTGGCAAGTTGAGCCCGTGTGTAATCTCGCCCGCTAGCGAGGACGGTGAGAGTGACTACATTCACATCGTGATGCCACTGCGGACCTAAGGTCTAATCAGATACAATAGAAGCATGAAACTTGAGGGCCTGGAGCTGACGAACTTTCGCTCGTACGGGGTGGCGCAGTTTGCGCTACATCCGGACGTGACGTTGGTGGTGGGGCCAAACGCGAGCGGTAAAACTAACCTGCTCGAAAGCCTGTATGTGCTGGCATCGACGAAAAGCTTTCGAGCTAAGGACCGGGATCTGGTGCGGCACGACGAGGATTTCTTTCGGATCGTGGCGCGCACGGCCGACCGCGAGTTTGCCATGGGGCTAAATGTGGCCGACGGGCGGCTCGAGAAGAAGATCACCCATGATGGTGTGAAGCGCCCTTTGATCGCACACGTGGGGCAGTTGCAGGTGACGCTATTTGAGCCGAGCGACCTGGAACTGGTGAGCGGGCCGCCGGAGGGGCGGAGGCGTTACCTGGACTTTATTTTGTGCCAGACCGACCGGTCGTACCTCAAGACCCTGCAGCAATACCGGCGGGTTCTCAAGCAGCGCAACGCTCTGCTCGATAGTTTTGATATGGGACGGGCACGCGACCAGATATTTGCCTGGGATGTGAAGCTGGCCGAGCTAGCGGCGGAGATCTACGGCCGGCGCCAAGGGCTCATGCGGGTTTTGAATGGATCCATTCCCCTCCTCTACGGCGAGATCGCCGGTGCGGCCGAAGAAGTGACACTCGAATATGTACCGAGCGTAACCGGCGATTACGCGAGCGGTTTTCTGGAGGCGCTGACGCGCAACTTTGCGCGCGACCTGGCAGCCGGGTTTACAACCATTGGGCCGCACCGGGAAGACTTCAAGGTGCGGTTTAAGAATAACGACATTACGGCGGTGGCGTCGCGTGGCGAGGTCCGGACGGTGGTGCTGGCGTGCAAACTGGCCGAACTTGAGTATGCCGAGGAGGCGACCGGGGTGCGGCCGGTACTTCTGCTGGACGATGTGTTTAGTGAACTTGATAGCGGGCGCCGGAGCTTTCTTCTGGATAGACTGGCCGGCTACCAGACGATTATCACCACGACCGATGCCGATGCGATAACCAAGGAGTTCCGGACGCCGCATGCGATTATCTCGACTCAGGAGGAGCCTGATCGTGCTTGAGCCGGATTATTTTGCTCGCAAGCGCGAAGAGCTGGGCTTGGACCGGGCAGATACGTTGGCGCGGGTTCAGAAGGTGTTGGATGAACGGTACGGCGGCCGGGCGCGGGCGCGCCAGCTACACCAGGGGGTGCTTAGGATTGTGACGCCGAGTGCATCCGTGGCGTCGGAGCTGCGAATGCGCCAAACCGAGCTGCTTGAGCGGTGCGACCTGGCGGGCACGCGGCTGGCGATCTCGATCCAGGGCCTGGACGGCTAGCTATTCGTTTTCGGAGTCGTCTTTGTTGATGAGCCAGGCGCCGTTTTGCTTGACCATTTTCATCACAACCATAGACTGCCGGCCGATGCGGCTCCAACCGAAAGGAACCTGATTGCTATTGAGGTTATTGGTGCCGATATGGGTTTCGTCGTTGAGCGTGCAGGCGATAGATCCGCCGGCGTCTGTCGGCTGGCCTTGCTCAATATCCCATACGCAATCAGTAACCAGGGCTTTAACGGTGTAGCCGTTGGCGTGCGCCGTCGTGTACTCGGCCGATCCGGTGCTGGTGGAGCCGTCGGCCGGTGGCTGAATGGTCGCGAAATACGTGGGCGTAAGGAGGGGCCTAACGGTGGCTAGCCAGGCTGTGGGCGAAGACTGGTCGGCCCCGACCGAGTTTTCGCGGGCCTGGACGTAGGCGGTAATGACGGTGACGGCTTCGGCTGGTGGATTTACGTCCAAGGGCGGTAGCGTGGGGGCGGGGGTGGCGTTGCTGGTTTTGGTGGGTTGGGGCGAGCTGCCACCTTTGTTTCCGGCCACTTGGATTACGGCATAGACGATTATGATGACGCCAATAATCGCTCCGACGGCGATGGTGCTAATCAGAATAATCCGGGCACGAAGCGGATTGGTCTGGTTCGGATTGGTGCTTGGCTGGTAATTTGGATCCATTAATTTACTCCCTTGATTTTGTCGGGGCAGTTCGTGCCGGTCCACATTGGGCCGGGACCGGGGTCCATTTGGGTTTTGGCGCCCAGGGCGCGAAGGAAGCGCGCGAAGGCTTTGCCGCCTGGTTCGGCGGTGCCGTCGGGGTCATTGCCGTAGGGTGTGCTAGGTTGGTGCCGCCCGGTCGGGTAGCTGGTCCAGCCCCATTCGGTCCAGACCGGATCGGGATGTGCTTGGGCGATGGTTTCACCCGCCTTTACTTTTTGGCCAACATGAACGCTCGGGAAGATTTGTTCGGCGACATAGATACATTTGCCAATGAGTTCGGTGGGGCCGCTGGTTAGCTTATAACTTACCCAGCCTCCGGGTTTCCCTCCCCAACCGGTGCCCATTTCGGCATCCGTGATTACGCCGTCGCAGATGGCGCGGACGGGCAGGATTTTGTGCGGGATGTAGTCTACGCCCTGGTCGGTGCGGGCCAGGCCCCATTGGCCAAAGCCTTCATTGAATGGGTTGACGCAGCCCGAGAGGGATCCGACCGCGCCGGCGGCGCAGGGGTCGCCCGCAGCGGGGCTGCCACTGGCTCCGCCGCTACCGCCATGGGCGCCGCCGGCGAGAGGCACCGGCAGGGGTACTGCCTGGGTGGAGTCGTAATACTTATCGAGGAAGGACTGGGCGGTTGACAATTGACGCTTATAGTTGCTGCCGGTGGGGTCGAATGAAACCTGAACTTTCTGTGCGGCCATCCATGGATCCATGGTCTCCCAACCCTGGACGTTTACGAGGGCTTTGTTGTCGGTCTTGCCGGCCGGCATTGCAAAGAAGGCTTCGGCCGAATAGGCGGCGCGCGAGTCTTCCGTAGCGGTGGGTAAGCCGGAGTTCATGAGGTAGCTAACGGCCTTGGTGAGGTCTTTTGAGCCTGGGACGGGCGCCCAACCCCCGTACGCGCGTTGCTGGAAGACGCCGACAGAATCGTGGTCACCGGCCGGCTCGTCGTCGTGAGGGAACGTTTCCGAGACAGGCACGGCCGCACTGGCGTGGTCGAGTATGCTGGACTCGGCGAGGGCGGTCATGAGGCCGATGAGCGCCCCTTGTTTGCCGAGGTTGAGGGTTTTGGAAATGCCGATAATTGTTTTGGCGTTACGAATTTGGTTTTCGCTGGCCT
>DATAMV010000065.1:0-6330 GCA_036266515.1 Candidatus Saccharimonadia bacterium | reverse complement strand
GCGTCAAAGTGGCTCCAGCCACCCCGGATCAGATTCGCAGCATTTACCCAGCCATCCGCAGCACCCTCGAAGAACTCTACGGCGAGGGCGGCCTGGAGAATGTCCGCCTGCTCTACGGCGGCAGTAGCAACAATGAAAATGCCCGCGCCTACCTGGAAGTACAACACGTCGACGGCCTCCTACCCGGCACTGCCAGTCTCAACTACGACACATTTGCGAAAATGGTCGAAATAGCGCAAAGTCTAGATTAAATCTAAATAATCGTAGGGGGTCCGTATGGGTTCGGGCATTACTGCCGTTGTTCTCGCGCTCCTGTCCTGGTTGCCGTTCTCCACGCCCGCGTCTCACGTTATTAACCGCACATTTTCCGTGTGTACCGCGCCCGCTGACGGCGACGCGGCTTGCTCGGCCAAAGTCTTTGGCGATACCAGCGGCCATGTGCATCCGGCCGCAACCCGCCCCGCCGCCCCGCCGCCGGGGATGAACCCCTCGCAGCTACGCACTGCTTATGGTGTCACCGTGAGCCAGGCCGGCCGGGTGGGAATCGTGGTTGCAAACGACAACCCCAACGCTCAGACCGATCTTAATGCTTACAGCCAGGCTTTTGGCCTGCCCACGCTGCCCGCATGCAAAAGCACTACCCAGGCCAGCTGCTTCGGCAAATACGACCAGCGCGGCGGTACGCTCTACCCATTCCGCGACCGGGGCTGGGCCTTTGAAGCTAGCCTCGATGTCCAGACCGTCCACGCGCTGTGTCCAACCTGCCGAATCGACCTGATTGAAGCGAGCAGCGCCTCATTTAATAACCTCATGACTGCCATTGACCGGGCCGTGACTCTCGGCGACAAAGTGGTATCGATGTCGTGGGGTGCGGGCGAATTCTCGTCTGAAACCAACTATGACTCGCACTTTAATGTGCCCGGCGTGAGCTTCTTGGCCGCCACGGGCGACTCGGGCTACGGCACGCTCTGGCCGGCCGCTTCCGGTAAGGTTGTCGGCGTCGGCGGGACGACCCTCACGCTCGATGGCACCGGCGCCCGCCTCGCCGAAACCGCCTGGTCGGACGGCGGCTCCGGCTGCAGCCGGTACGAGGCCAAGCCGGCCTGGCAGCACGACACCGGCTGCTCCAAGCGCACCATCGCCGATGTGGCCGCCGACGCCGATCCCGCCACCGGCATCGCGATTTACTCGACCTACAACCCCTACGGCAACGGTTGGTTCCAGGTCGGTGGCACCAGCCTCTCGACCCCGCTCATCGCCAGCCTCGTCGCCCAAACCCCGGCCATTAGCCAGGCCGGCGTCTTCTCGGCCCTCTACGGCGCGGCCGGATCGGCCAGCCTCTACGACGTCACCGGCGGTTCAAACGGCTCATGCACACCCGCTTATCTCTGCACCGCCGGCACCGGCTACGACGGGCCCACCGGCCTCGGGGCACCCATTGGTTTGGGCGCGCTCTAAGACGGTCCCGGCACAACCCCATTGGGTCGCGCAGCGAGGACTGTCTGAGCAAAGCGAGTTCCGCAGCAAGCGCAGCCTAATGGGGTGAAGCCGGCTGCCTTTCCGCTAGGGTCGCGTTCCGGGAAACAATCGGGTAAAATAGCTCAGTTGTGAAACTTGAACTTACCCCCGACGAATTCAAGAAGCTCATTGAGCTGGCCTATTTGGGCGAGTGGATGATTAATTCCCAGCACGATCCCGAGTTCCAAGACGAGGCGGCTGATGCTGCTCTTCAGCGCCTGTTGGCCGCGCGCAAACTTCCAGAAATCGACCGCGATGAAGAAACCGGCAACTATTTCATGGAATCCGATTGGACCGACCGGCTCTACGAAGATCACATTTTAGATTACGACGACCATGTGTTTTGGGACGAGTTGGCCGAGCGACTAGCCATTCGCGACCTCGCCCGCCAGCGTGGCATTGAAGCCGAACAGCTCGACCGCGATGAAGATGCCCGGCATCTGCGCCCCATTGAAGACCACTACCACCGCGAGTTCGAACATAACGGCCTTGACCGGCTTGATCTAACCTCCGATTTTTAGCCTGGTAGTCGTCTTAGCATAAGAGGTATGTTATGCTAGTGAGCATGAAATGCTCAAACTGTGGTAACGACATGGTGCAATCCAAGGCCGGATGGCTGTGTCCAGATTGCGGACATATAGAAATGGCGTCAGAAGCCGACAAAGCCAAGATGGCTGCCGCCGCACCGCCTCCACCAGAAGTTTTAGCATCACCAGCGCCCGGTGCCGGGCCGGCTGAGCCGTCATCTGGTACCACCATGCCGCCACCTGCGGCAGGGGATGAGGACAAGCCCGAAGAAGATAGCAAACCAAAGGAGCCAGCAATGCCGGAACCAACCAAAGATGAGCCAGCCGGCGGGCTGATTCAAAACCACACCAAGCCGATGGCTTCGGACGATGACGCCAAACCCAAAGACGACAAGCCGGAAAAAGACGAAAAAGATGATGATAAGCCCGCAGATGACGACAAGCCTGCGAAGGCCGATGCATCCGAGGACGAGGACAAGCCCAAGAGAGACGACGAGCCTAAGGACGAGCCCAAGGCCGACAAACCCAAGAAAGATGAAGAGCCCGAAGACGAGCCCAAGGCTGAGCCAAAAGACGACTCCGAGGACAAGCCCAAGAAAGACGACGAGCCTAAGGATGATGACGAGAAGCCGGAGGAGCCCGAAAAACCCGCTGAGGAGCTCAAGGGCATTGATGCTCCCGATGCCAAACCCGAGACCATCGAAGAAGTCGTAAAAGACGAAGAAAAGGCCAAAGAAGACGACAAAGAAGACGCCGAAGCCGTTGCCGGTGAGCTCAAGCTGACTGGCGATGCCGAGCCCCACGACGTCACCATCACCCCGGCCTCAGCAAGCGACAAGCCCGAAGCCGCCGCCGACCAGCCGGTCCCGTTGGCCGATCTCAGCGCGGTTGAAAAGGCCGTAGCCGAAATCGCCAGCAAAACCGAGCCAACCGAAGCAGCCGGTGACAAGCCCGCTGAAGACGACGCCAAACCCGCCGACGAATCCACCGACAAACCGGCCGAGACCGACACCCCAGCCATGGATGCGTCTCCGTCCGCGGATACCCCGGCCACCCCGGGCCCCGGTGACGATTCCGGCGAGTCCGCGGCTTCGGATGAGCCGGGCGCTACGCCCAGCGACACCAGCTCGTCGTCCGTTGCCGACATGGCGACCTCGACTACCCCGGACACTCCGAGCTCGGATTCTGCTGCGGACACGGATGAGCCGGCGTCTGACGCCTCCGCCACCGACACTGCGGCCGCAACCTCCGATGCACCAGCGGACGGCACCTCCTCTATGTCCAGCGACATGCCGGCCCCTGCTGACGCTCCCGCCCCCACTCCGGATGCTCCGGCGACCCCTGCCCCCGATGCCGCTACCTCGATGCCCGAAAGCATGCCGGCCCCAGCTACGGCGCCCGCCGCTCCCGGCCCCGCTCCCATGGCCACCTCCGATGCGCCCGCCGCTCCCGGAGCCCCGGCACCTATGATGCCACCACCGGTAGCTTCCTCGGCGCCGGCCCCCATGGCTATGAACGGCAAGCCCCCGCTGCAGCCGGTTACAGAGCCCCAAGCTCCCATGCCCAAGCGGATGGTTATCATTGCCTCCGTCGTCTTTGTGATTGCGCTGATTGGCGCGGGCGTCGCTTACGCCTACTTCGCCAAGCCTTCGTGGTTGCCCGGCGCCTCGCCAAGTCCCACCCCCAAGGCTACGCCGACCGCTTCGCCGGCGGCTACTTTGGGTGCTGAGGTTACGCCCGAGCCGACTCCGGCTTCCACGCCAGCCAGCCGGGATGACCAGCGCAAGGCCGATGTACTCGCCTATGCCGCCGGGTACAAGACGGTGGCCAAGAATGGCTTCTTCCCGGCATCTCCGCCTGCTGTTACTACCTCCGCCGTCGATCCCAGCACCAACCAGCCATACGATGTAATTAAGTCCGCCGTCGCTGGTCTCGGCCAGATTCGCTACTGGGCCGGCGGCGCCTGTACTGGCCCCGCTCACACGCCCGGCGCCACTGGCACTAAGTATCTCGCGCTCCAAATCCAGCTCGAAACAACTAGTGCCCCCTATTGCGTTGACGTAAAATGAAATGCCCCAAATGTGGCCACGATATGATCGAGTCCAGTGTTGGACACCTGTGTATGGCATGTGGCCACGTCGAAAACGCCCAAGGGCAAGACATTTCACCTAGCATGGCCGCAAGCTCTGAGTCCCAGCCGCCGGCCGACACCTCTTCATCCGCCCCCATGCCTGAATCCGCCCCAGCCGACACCGCGAATATGACTATGACTCGGCCGGTGGGCCCAAGCATGCCGGTCCGCCGGCGTTCCAAAATTGGGGTGATCGCGGGCGTTGTAGCCGGCGTAGTGGTGGTTGCGATCGCAGCCAGCGCCGCCTACGGCTACGTCGTCGCGCCGCCGATGGCTCTGGGGGGTTATCTCAAAACCCTGGTGGGGGCGAAAACGGTCGCATTTGCCCTCAGTGATACTACCTCGGGCGATGGCTATCATGTGACACTTAAAGCCAACGGCAAGGGGGACATCACCGCCCCATCCAAGCCCAAAGTCGCGCTGACCGCCAGTGCACAGATTACTTCCGGCAGTGCCGGCGAGAGTGCCTCCGGGTCGGTCTCTGGCCAGCTCAAAGTAGTGGACCAAACCCTCTATTTCCAGCTTGGCACCATTTCGTACCTCACCCAGCTACTGCCGATTAAGATTTCTGACAGCTGGTACAAATACGAACTTGGCGACACCGACACAGGTAAATGCCTCTCTAAAGGCAAAGAATCCGGGTCCTTCCTGGGCAGTCAAGTGCTCACCGACATCCCGGTTAAAAACACGCATTTCGCCGGCCTCGATACGATTGCCGGGGGCAAAGCCTGGCACTTCAGCGGCACCGTCGACAATGCCAAAATCAAGGCTGCGATCGATAAAGCCAACAAGCAGCTCTCGGCCGACTGCAAAATCGACGCCACCGATGACGACTTCAAAAACGTCGTAATCACCTACGACTTGTGGCGCGGGTTTGGCAAAGACCGCCTCAAGATCGACGCCGACGACACCAAAGACAAAACCAAGTCTGAACTGATTCTCGACACCTCCGATTACAACAAGCCCGCCAACATTACCGCACCCGCTGGCGCCCAGGATGTGAAAACCCTCATCCAGCAGCTCTTCGGCTCGCTCGGCTCAGACGTCACCGCCGGCGACTCCTTTGGCAGTACCGGCGACACTCAGCGCAAGAACGACCTCAGTCGTCTCGCCGCCGCGGCTGAGGCCTACGCGGCCGATCACTCGGGTTCATACCCGGCCAACGCCGCAGCCATGAGCCAGGCCGCAGTCGAACAAACTTTCAGCGGATCTGATCCCACAACAAAAAAGCCGTATGCCTTTGTGGCTACAAAACCCGCATCCGTTGGACAAGTCCAATATGTTTTGGGCAAGACCTGTAACCTCGCTACGAATCTTGCAACCGATACCGGCACCTCACGCAACTTCGCGCTGGTGACGCTCTATGAGGACGGTAAAACCTACTACTGTATCGACAACAGCTAGCGGCGCTGTTCGGCCATGTTCGGATGCGGTACAATCGATAGGTGCCGCATCCACTTCTCGACCAACTCAATGAACCACAGGCCCTAGCGGCTTCCACCACCGAGGGGCCGGTTTTAATTTTGGCCGGCGCGGGTTCGGGAAAAACCAAGGCTCTGACGCACCGTATCGCCTACCTGGTAGCCGAAAAGCGTGTGCCGCCGATGAGCATTTTGGCCGTCACCTTCACAAATAAGGCAGCGGGGGAAATGCGCACCCGCGTATTGCAGCTATTGGGCCAAAATCCCCAGAGCCGCGGCTACTTGCCGTTTCTTGGTACGTTCCACTCAATTTGCATGCGGCTCCTGCGGCGCGAAGCCACCGAAATCGGCCTTAGCCCCAATTTCCTCATCTTTGATTCGGCCGATTCACAAGCTGCCGTCAAGCGCGTTATGCGTGGCCTCGGTATGGACGACAAACAACTCACCCCCAGTCTCATCCATAACCTCATTTCGAGTGCCAAAAACGAGCTCATTAGTCCCGCTGCTTATACCAAACTTGCGACCGGCAAAGCCCAGGTAGCCGCCGCCAAGGTGTACCCAGGCTACCAGGCCCTTTTAAATGAATCTGGCGCGCTTGATTTCGACGACCTCATTTTCCGAACCGTTGAAATGCTGCGCGACAACCCCGAAATTCTAGCCAAATACCAAAAGCAGTTTGCCTACATCATGGTTGATGAGTACCAAGACACCAACCATGCCCAGTACCAAATCA
>DATAMV010000064.1:0-4169 GCA_036266515.1 Candidatus Saccharimonadia bacterium | reverse complement strand
CCGGATTGAGGTTTGCTGAATCAGGAATACCATGCCAAATGACTGGATAAGCGCCAGTGGCAAGGTAAGAACGCGGGTGTATTGATTGAGCTTGCGGCGGCCCTGTTCGCCCTCTTTCGACAGCGATTCAAACTTGGGCACCACCTGCTGCAATAGCTGCATAATAATGGAGGCGTTAATGTAGGGTCCAACACCCATCATGATGATCGAGAAATTCGCTAGGGCACCACCAGAAAATACATCTGCAAACCCGAGAATTTTATTCGAGTTGAAGATGTATTTCAGGAAGTTCGCTAGGGCCGCGTTATCTGGTACGGGTACCGGCACATGGGCCAGGAAGCGAAATATTACGATCAAGCCAAGCACAACCAGCACCCTCCGGCGCAGATCTGGTGAACGATAGATCTGCTTAAAGCTGGCTAAGTTCATTCGGTAGTAGTCTGCTCCTCAGCAGCCGGACGGGTGGCTTTTTTGGACGGGACTTTCGGTACAGCGACTAGTTCGACCGCACCGCCGGCCTTCTCGACCGCGGCAATGGCAGCGGCGCTAGCGGCCGTGACGTTAACCGTAAGTTTCTTGGTGAGTTCGCCGCCGGCCAGCAACTTAACATGGCCGTTGGCGTTGCGGATGAGGCTGGCCTCGGCCAACATCTTGGTGTCAACCGTGGTGCCGGCCTTGAAGCGCTCGAGGGCGCTCACATTGACGGCCTGGACGACGATGCGTGAAAGCGAGGCGAAACCGCGCTTCTTCGGCAACCGCTTAGCGAGGGGGTTCTGGCCACCTTCAAACCCGGGGCGGACGTTGCCGCCGGTGCGGGCGTTTTGGCCTTTGGTACCACGGCCGGCGGTTTTACCGTAGCCGGAACCAATACCACGGCCGACGCGCTTGCGGTCTTTGGTGGTCGATTCGATGTTTAATTCGTGAATTTTCATAATTTGCTCCTAGACCGCGGCGGGTTCAGCTGCTTTCTCGGTCTTTGACTTCTTGGCATCGGCCTTCAGCCGAGACAGTGCCATTACCGTGGCGTAAGCATTGTTTACTTTGTTACTGGAACCGAGCGACTTGGTCAAGAGGTCGTGAATACCAGCGACCTCAACGACGTTGCGGACAGCGCCACCGGCGATAACGCCGGTACCAGCCGAGGCGGGCTTGAGCAGTACCATGGCGCCGGCAAAGCGGACCTGGATCTCGTGAGGGATCGTGTGGTCCTTAAGGGGCACGGTGATCATCTGGCTCTTGGCACGGGCCACGGCCTTGGCGATCGAGGTCATGACCTCGCCACCCTTACCGACGCCGACGCCGACGCGGCCTTTGCCGTCACCAATGACGACAGTAGCACGGAAGCGGAAGCGACGGCCACCCTTCACCACGCGGGCGACACGGTCGATGGCTATGACCTTTTCTTCAAATTCTTTGGGCTCTTGAGTGATAGCCATTTAAAACTCCAATCCTGCGTTACGGGCAGCGTCGGCCAAGGCATGTAGCCGGCCGTGGTAAATGCGGCCGTTGCGGTCGAAGACTACTTTCTTGATCTTCTTCGCCTTGGCGGCTTCGGCGATCTTTTCACCGACCCATACGGCCTTTTCGGTCATCGAGCCTTTGGCGTCGGATTTAACCGTGGTGGCCTGGGCCAGCGTAAGGCCTTTGGTGTCATCAATGATCTGGGCCGAAATGTGGACCAGGGTGATTTTAACCGACAGGCGCGGGCGCTCCGGCGTACCAGAGACGGTAGCACGGACCCGGCCGCGGCGACGATTTTGCTTGTCTAACATAGTGTTGCTCATAATCTTTAACCCTTTGTCGCAGTCTTACCAGCTTTGCGCTTGATCTGCTCCTCAGCGTATTTAATGCCCTTGCCCTTGTATGGCTCCGGCTTCTTCAAGTCGCGCAGGTTGGCGGCCACTTGGCCCACCAGCTGCTTGTCAAAGCCGCTCAGGGTGATGACGTTTTTCTCAATCTTGGCTTCGATGCCCTGCGGCAGGTTGAATACTACTGGGTGCGAGAAACCAAGGCTCAGGTTGATGGCGTTGCCGGCGACCGCGGCGCGGAAACCGACACCGTTGATCTCGAGCTTGCGCTCGAAGCCCTGGGACACACCCACGACCATATTGTCGATGAGAGTGCGCATAAGGCCATACAGACGGCCGGTTTCGGCGGTTTCGACCTCTTTGGTGAGGGTAAGTACACCGTTTTCTTGGGCGACCAAGATACCGGGCAGAACGGGCTGCTCCAGAGTACCCTTGGAACCGGTAACTTTGACGCGGCGGTCGGCGACTTCAACAGTAACGCCGGCCGGAATCGTGATGGGTTTTCGTCCAATTCTACTCATGCTACCACACCTTACAGATTAGTTCGCCACCGAGGCCGGCTTTGCGGGCGTCACGGCCGGTCATCACACCACTGGAGGTGGAGACAATGACGATACCGCGGCCACCGAGTACAAGCGGGATGTCCTGGGCGCTGGTGTAAACCCGGCGGCCCGGCTTGGACACGCGGATCAGCGACGTGATGGTTTCGGGGTCGGATGGGAGTTCAAGCTCCAGCGACTTAAATTTGCCGCTTTCGTTGACCTTGACGCTCGTGAGGAAGCCGCTTTGCTTCAAGATGTCAGCAACCTGCTGGGTGATCTTGGAGTACGGCATTACCACGTGGCCCTTGCGCGCCGTGTTGGCGTTGCGGATACGGGTGAGGAGATCGGAAATTGAATCGTTAAACATAGTTTCTCTCCTTACCAACTCGCCTTCGTGACGCCGGGGATTTGCCCTTTCGAGGCAAACTCACGGAAACAAACACGGCAAAGGCTAAATTTACGAATGAACCCACGCGGACGACCACAAACCTGGCAACGGCGCACAATGCGCGTCGAGAACTTAGGTTTGCGCGCGGCTTTAACAACAAGTGCTACTCGTGCCATTATGCATTCCTCCTAAAGGGAAAACCCATTAACTCTAGAAAGCGCTTGCCCTCGGCTGGGGTCTTGGCGCTGGTGACCACGTTGACCTGAAGGCCGTGGGTCGTGCCGACTTCCTCGAAGGGAATCTGCGGGAAAATGCTGTGGTCGGGCAGGCCCAGGCTGTAGTTGCCGTGGGGGTCAAAGGCGGTGTCAGAAATGCCGTGGAAGTCACGGATGCGGGGTAGGACAATGCTTGTGAGCTGGTCCAGGAACTCCTCGGCGCGCAGGCCGCGCAGCGTTACGGTCGTGCCGACCTTGTTGCCTTCACGAACCTTGAAAGAGGCGATGCTCTTGCGGGCCACGGTGGTGACTGGGTGCTGGCCGGTGATCTTGGCCAGCGTGTCGGCAGCGTCGTCTAGGTGCTTGGTGTCGCTGACGGCGCGGCCTACGCCGGCGCTGACCACCACCTTCACGAGGCGGGGCACTTGGTGGACGTTGGTGTACTTGAACTCTTCTTTGAGAGCCGGTACCGCGACCGTATTGTACTTGTCTTTAAATCTATTCATTACTTCTTACCTGCCTTTTCGCCGTCGGCCTTGGGGGCCTTGGCTTCGGACTTCTTGGGTTTCTCAGTGGCCTTCTTGGCCGGGGCTTTGTCGTGGTTTGAACTCACCTTAAAGATGCGCTCCTTGGTGCCGTCGGCCTTGATAACGTAGCCGACACGGGCGGGCTTGCCGGAAGCCGGATCAAGAGCCATAACCTTGGAGGCGTCGATCGGACGAGTGACGTCCAGGATGCCACCGCGGGGGAGCTTCTTGCTGGGCTTGGTGTGGCGTTTGACCATATTGATGTTCTCAACGACCACCTGGCCAGTGGCGGGCATCACACCCGTGACCACGCCGGTTTTACCTTTGTCGCGGCCGGCAATCACGATGACTTTGTCGTCTTTACGGAGTTTCATTAGAGCACCTCCGGGGCGAGCGAAATGATCTTCATGTAACCGCCGTCGCGCAGTTCGCGGGCAATCGGTCCGAAGATACGGGTGCCGCGCGGCTGGCCATCTTTGCTGATCAATACCGCGGCGTTTTCGTCGAAGCGGATACTGGAGCCGTCGGGGCGCTTGGTGATGGCAGTAGTGCGAACCACAACGGCGCGGACCACTTCCTTCTTCTTCACGCCGGCGCCGGGCAGCGCGCTTTTGACGCTGGCAGTGATAATATCACCGACATGGGCGTAGCGACGGCGGCTGCCTCCGAGCACCTTGATGCACAGCAGG
>DATAMV010000063.1:0-5217 GCA_036266515.1 Candidatus Saccharimonadia bacterium | reverse complement strand
CGGCAAAACTCCTATCGACTGCGTACAGGTAATAGCGAGGTGTCTGCTGCAGTAAATGAAGATATGGCTTGCTCGAAGCCAATACTCGACGGCCGTCCCCGTCTTCCTGGCCGGTCGCGGGGAGCATAATGTAATCAACGTTCGCAAGTCTCAGCTCTTCAAGAGGAAAATTGTTAATTAAATAGCCTTGGCACAGTATTCGTGCGTCAGTATTGGCGCTCGTTGGAGAATGACCTTGCTCTACAGCAACAACGTCAACCGGGAGAACTCCCGCCAGCATGTAGCTATCGGCCAGGGTGGATAAAACAACTTTCCTGGGAGGCAAGGCCGCCCCGAAACTCGCATTTACGTCAGCATAATACGGATACATATAATCATTGAGGTGCTTGGACTGGTAAAAGACGCCGTAGGCCGGCCCGATCGTTATTGCGGACACGATTAATACCATGATTATTGCCAAAAGCTGAAAAAAGGCCGGTTTAGATAGAATCCTAAAGTGCCGTTTACTTAAATGGCGCACCGATTCGAGAATAAATACCACTGCTAATGGTATGTAGGCATAAGCAATGAGATTCATAAACTGAAAACGCTGCAGTAACCACGCGGGCAAAAAAGAGTTAGCTAAACCAAAAACAGGTGTGTAGGCAATAATCGGGTAAAAAGACAAAAGCGCCAAAGCCAGGGGCAGTGACCGTTTGCGCCATAACTTGCACAGTATACCTAGTGTGGCAACGGCGCCTGCAACAAGCAAAACCCAGCCAATAGTATCTTGCGGCGCATCCTGTAGCGGATTGATAAAAGTTAGCTTCCCCCAGTGCACAAGCTGGGGGTCCATGATATGGAACTGAGACGAGGTAGTTTGGGTAGCAATTAGCCTGGATATCGCCGGACTGGCTGCCAACACTATTAAAGCGGGCGCGAAATAACGTAATGATTGGACAATCGGTCTTTGCCGATCACAAATTGCTTGAACGATTATGTACCAAAGTGTAAACCCGACCAATATGAGGGCGTACGTAGGATGAGTAGTAGTAACGATCAAGCTAACCAGGGCCAGCAGGACCGCTTGCCTGAAGTCTGGACGGCCAAAGAAATCCAAAATCATTACATATAGAATCATCCAGATATAAACGACTTCGTTGGGATACGTGGCAGTAAAGAAAGAACCACTCATGGTGGCTGCGCTAGCGATCACCGTAAGAGCAGTTAATCCCGAGCTCAGCGCTTTATAAAGCAGCCACCGCCGGTAGAGATAATAAGAAAACACACCAATCGAAGCCCAGAGCGTTAAACGAAAGAAGGCAATTGAATACCGCCATACCGTCATTGGCTCAATATGAAAAAGCTGACACGGGGGGATATAGAGTGCGTATAAAACGTTGTAGTGATAGGCGCTTTCGAGAACATTGCTCATGAAGCCAGGGTGAACATTAAAACCGCCGTATAGAATGCTCAGGACGCGCGACATATGAAAAATGGCGTCCCCATGGGCGTATGCTCCGACCCACAGCGAAAACAGGTAATCGAAAAGCAAAATAGCGATGGCCAGCATCCAGGTGGCTCTCGTTAATCCTGCCCCGCGCCAAAGATTTGCCAGGCCAAGCCTAGCCCAATTGAGCAGCTTACGACCAGAAAATCTGCCAAAATATCCCAAACAAATCGCCAGCAAGAGCAAATAAAGAAGGCTCGCGAATTGAGATGGAGCTCGGAAAAGATAAAAAAAGATGGAAAAAGATGCAAACGCCACATTAATAGTGGCGAAGCCAAGAAGCGCCTTTACCACGAAATGCTGCTTCGCCAATAGCCCATTAGCGGGAGCAAGCTGAGGCCGAACTTTCGCGGCATTCATAAGGACGTATCGAAGCAGCGCATACCCTATAGGCAATAGCGAAAACCAGTAAGCCTGAACCAGGAGTATGTGAGCGACACTACCCATTAAGCTCACATTATAGACCAGGGCCGTTGGTACTTTGAACGTCGGTTTATTAGTTTGGTATCATAAGAAGTATGAAGACATCGTTTTCCATGCTTATGCGTCGTACGGCCGCTCTCGGCCTCTTGCTCAATCTGGCCTACCCGGTCGTCATCGATCATCCGGCCGAAGCCATCACCTGCACCTCCACGGTTACTAATACCAATAATTCCGGTGCCGGCTCACTCCGTACCGCCATGACCACCGGCGGCACTATTTGCTTCAATATCGGTGGTGGTGGCTACCAGACCATTTCACCAACCTCGGCGCTACCGGCCATTGGGGTGGCCGGCACCGTCATCGACGGCACCACTCAGCCCGGCTACTCGGGCGTGCCGCTCATCGAAATTAACGGCTCCGGAGCGGGGGCGGGCGTTTCTGGCATTGTTGTAAATGCCGGCACCACCACCATTAAGGGTCTCATCGTCAACCGCTTCGGCGGCGATGGCATCATTCTAAATAACAACGGCGGCAACACCGTACAAGGCAACTACGTCGGCACCAACTCCGCCGGCACCGCCGCTCTCGGCAATGGCCAAAGCGGTATCGGCATGCAAACCCCCAATAACACCATCGGCGGCACAAGCGCGGCTCAGCGTAACCTGGTGTCTGGTAACGGCGGCACCGGCATTGCCGTTACCGGCTCAGGTTCCAGCGGCAACGTCATCGAAGGTAACTATGTGGGGACCAATGCTGCCGGCACCGGCACCATTCCAAACGGTGCCGATGGGGTGCTTATCACCCAGGCGCCCAATAATACCGTCGGCGGCACCACCGGGGTGAGCGTTGGCGGCAACTGTACCGGCGCCTGCAACCTGCTTTCGGGCAACGGCGCCAACGGCGCAGGCATTTGGCAATCCACCGCCACCGGCAATGTCATTGAGGGCAATTACATCGGCACCACCCCCGATGGCCTCTCGCCGCTCGGCAATCACGACATCGGTGTGGAGGCTCAAGACGCCCCCAATAACACCATCGGTGGCACCAGCGCCGCCGCCCGCAACCTCATCTCGGGCAATGGGGGAGCCGGTGTTTCGCTCACCGGCACAAGCTCCACCGGCAATAATGTTTACGGCAACTACATCGGCACCGACCGCTCGGGCAACGGCTCCATCGGCAACCACAAAATGGGCGTAAATCTGGGCAGTCCCGACGGCGGCTCAAGCAACGCCTCCGGAAACCATATTGGCGGCATCACCGGGACCACGCCCGGCGGGGCCTGCTCCGGCGCCTGCAACGTGATCGTGTCCAATTTCTGGAGCGGCATTTATATTTCCGGCAGCACCGGCGGCGGCAACAGCATTGCCGGAAACTTCATCGGCGTCGGCGCCAACGGCGTTACCCCGCTCGGCAATGTCCAAGACGGTATCGGCATTGTTGGATCCTCAAGCAATGGTATCGGCGGCCCTAGCGCCAACGCCCGCAACCTTATCTCGGGCAATGGTGGCAATGGCATCGCTGTCATTGGTGGCACCGCCGGCTATAACCGCATCGAAGGCAATTACATTGGCGAGGCAACAAACGAGGCCAACATGGGTAATGCCGTCTCGGGCGTCGCGCTCGCAGATGGCATCCAGACCGCCATCATCTCCAACAATATTGCCAACAATGCCCAGTACGGCATCGACATATACCCCGGCGGCCCCTCGCCCAATGACGGCGGTGACGCCGACGGCGGCCCCAACGGCACCCAAAATTTCCCGGTCCTCAGCTATGCGATTCCGCTCGGTGGCAGCGAAAATATTGCCGGCTCGCTCAATAGCCTCGGCAATACTTCCTTCAACATTGATTTCTTCCAGAGCCCGTCCTGCTCGAGCTCCGGCTACGGCCAGGGCCGCGACTATATGGGCAGCACTACCGTCACCACCAACGCGTCCGGCAATGCGAGCTTCAACGTCAGCATGCCGCTGACCATCGGTGGCATGGCCATTACCGCCACTGCCAACCGCATGTCCGGCAGCACCGCGGTCGAGGGCTCAGAGTTCTCCAAGTGTGTCTTCACGCCGCGCCAGCACCCAGACGGCACACTCATCCGGCCGGCGGGCAGCTCCAATATCTTCCTCGTCGAAGGTGGCGCCACCCGGCCGATCGGCAGCGGCGAAGTCCTTCAGAGCTACCACATGAGCGCCACCGAATTCAAAACTGCCACCAACGCCGACACCAACGATCCCGGCGGCTCCGGTCTGTATTTCCGGGAAGGCACGCTCATCAAGGGCTCCGGACCGAATGTGTATGTGATCGACCAGACCGGCCCCAGCTCCTGGACTAAGCGCCTCATCACCAACGTCGACTTCTTCACCGCGCTCGGCTACACGCCGGCCGACGTCATCACCGTTCCGGATTCGGCGCTCGGTGCGCCGGACGGTGCCACGATCAACGATGCTAGCCAGCACCCGGACGGCACCCTGGTGAAGGACGGTAATGGCACCATTTATCTGCTCGAAGGTGGCCAGAAGCGCCTCGTCGGCTCCATGCCAATGTTTATTACCCAGCGCTACGACCTCAATTCCACCAAGAACGCCACCTCGGCCGACGTCGCCCGCGCGAACGGCTCCAACCTCAACTTCCGCGAAGGCGCGGTCGTGAAGGGCTCCGGCCCCAACGTGTATATCATTGACGACACCGGCTCCGGTTTTGCCAAACGCCGCCTTGGTTCGGTCTCGGCTATGGTTGAGCTTGGCTACAGCTCGGCCGACGTCATCACCGTCGCCGACCAAGAACTCCCCGCCGCCGACGGCCCGGAGATTTAAGCGAGGCAAGAAGATGAAAAAACCGGCTATTCTGAGCTCCGAGAACGGCATGGCCATGATTCTAGAAATTATCCTTGGGGCTGTTGTGCTTGGAGTTGTCGGGCTAGCCGTATTTAATCTTTACCAAGCCAAAAATTCTGCAAAAACGAACCACAAGCCGGCGACCACCGCAACTGCCGCGCCATCCGTCACACCTAGTCCCGGCGCCTCGGCGAGTCCGGTAGCACCCACGCCCAAGCCCAAGCCTGTGGCCTTTAAAGTGAGTAAAGTGTACTTTTCGCAAGCTCCCCAGATCTACGACACATCCAAGGTCGGCCCAACCTGCGCTACCGATAAGTACACGTTTTCTGCGGTTGCGGACATAACCGCTACAGCCGCCGGCACCGTGTCATATCATTGGCAAGAGTACGACTCAATCTCAAGCAGCAAAGCCATTGAGCAATCCGAAGCCGTCGCCTTCTCTCAGGCCGGCACCAAATCCGTGAGCCGGAGCTG
>DATAMV010000062.1:0-3045 GCA_036266515.1 Candidatus Saccharimonadia bacterium | reverse complement strand
CCAGGAGCTCGTCAACGATTGGTGATACATCAATGGCCTGATCGATGTCTGGTAGGCGGAAGTAGCGTTTAATTTTGGCATGGTTTTGCACGAATTGCGTGGCGCCGTGCGCACCGATCACAATCAAATCGGTGGTAGTGGGATCGATGTTTTCGAGAACGGTATGCACAATGCGCTGGTCGATGTCACCGGAGAGACCACCCTCGGAGGTAAGTGCCAAGAATACGTTAGGCTTATCGCGCTTAGGGCCGTTTTTGCCGGTGAGGCGGTCGTTGGGGTCCACCCGCAGCTGGGTGTAGATTTGCCAGAGCTCGGCAAAGAATGCCTGGCTCTTGGACACGCGGTCCTTAATTTTACCGATGCGCATAGAGGCAATGCTCTCGAAAATGCCGGTGAGCTCGGACACGGTACCGACTTGTCCGGCCTCTTTTTCGATTCCAAGGGAACTTGAGCTCATTTCTTGGCCTCTTCCGGTTTGGCAGGCGCAGCCGGAGGTGTAGCGCCGGCGGCTGGGGCGCTTCCGGGCGGGCCGGGGGGTTTGGCGGCGGTGCCTGGAGGCGGGGCGGCCTGCACCGTCACTTCGGCTAGCAGCTTTGCGATGACCCCTTCCCAGTCGCTATCCGGCTTCATAGTCGGCGCGATTTCGGCGGCCTTACGCTTGAGGCTATCGATATTGATAGCAATTTTGCCCTCGGTTTTCATAACGGTGCCGAGGATAAGGTCCTGGACGTTGGCCGAATAAATGACGTCCGGGGGCTGTTTGAGGGCTTCGTATATTTTCTTACCCAGCTCGAGGTCGGCTCGTGACTCAATGGCGAGCTCTGAACCGAAGTGGGAGAATTCGGCGGCTTGGCGGTAGGCGGCGAGTTTCTTGAAGAGTGAGGCGGTGAGCTTTTTTTGACGTTTGTCCTGGCCGACACCACCGACACGGGAAACGCTGAGGCCCACAGATACGGCCGGACGAATGCCCGCGCGGAAGGCTTCGGAGTCGAAGATGAGCTGGCCGTCGGTGATGGACATGATGGCGGTGGGCAGCGGCGCGGTAATGTCGTTGTTGGGTGTGAGCACCACCGGAATGGCGGCCAGCGTAGCGCCGTTGGTAGCTAGCCGGCCGGCCCGCTCCAAAAGCGACGAGTGCGCGTAGAACATGTCGCCCGGATAGCTGGCCCGGCCCGGTGATACCTTGAGGAGAAGCGAGAGCTCACGGTAGGCCTTGGCATGGTTTGAGAGGTCGTCGTAGATGATGATGCAGTCTTTGCCGCTGTTCCACAGGTATTCGGCAATACTGGCGCCGATGTAGGGGGCAAGGTAGCTCTGAGCCAAGGAGTCGAAGATCGAGGCCACAATGATCACGCAATAATCGATGGCTTTGGTTTCGGTGAGTTTGGCGATGAGCTTGTCGACGTCGGCTTTACGTTTGGAAATGAGGACATGAATGACGATACGGCCGGTACCGGCTTGGGCAAGGGTCATTTGCATGGTGAAGGCGGACTTCCCCACCTTGTTGTCGCCAAGCACGGCGATACGTTGGCCTTTTACGAGCGGGAAGAGCTGGTCGGCGATGGCAACACCGGTAGTGAGTGGCTGGTCTAGGGCTTTGCGCTCAACGATGCCGGGCGCAACCTTGAATACCGGGTCGTAGCGGCTGAAGGTGAGGGGGCCCTTGCCGTCGAGCGGCTGCCCGGTGACCGAAAGCACGCGGCCCACCACAGCGTCGCCCACGCCGGTCACGAGTTCTTCGGCCTCAACGACGGCCAGCGTACCGATGATAATGGATTCGGCGCTGAGGTTTAGCACCATGACGGTTTCGGCGCGCACTTCGCGCACAAGGCCCTGATGGCCGTTGTCGAAATAAATGAGCGCGTTCACCGCCACGTCGCCGAGGCCTTGTACGGTCACCAAGAAGCGGTCGACGCCGATTACTTCGCCGGTGGCGCGGCCTTCGGACACCAGTTTGGCAAATTTGGGGTTATCAAACACGTTTCAGGATCTCCGCGAATTTGTCACGGCCAGCCACCAGCTGCTGCTTCCAGGTATAGTCAAATACCCGGTTGGGTGTCCGAATGACTACCCCGCCGCCGAGATTGCGGTCGGCCACAAACGCCAGCAGCAAGTCGGGCCCAACGTTGGTGCGAAACCAGTTCACGAGCGTTTCGCGCTGGGCCCGGTTCGGGAGGGCCGCCAACATGACGTGCACCTGGGGAAGTTTGAGACTGCGCAGGTACTCGAGCAAGGCTTCCAACGATTCAACTGTGGCTGGTTTTCCGCCCAGCCAAGCCTCAATCACCACAACGGTTTCAGCTGAGTGCGTGGGTTCGGCTGATTCTTTGGGGGCGTGAACTTTCTTCTGGATCTGGGTTTGGTGATACCAGTCCAAATATGTCTGGACATCATAAATGACCGACTCCAAAAGCTGCGGACTGTATACCGCGGCCGGGAGTTTGAAATTGGCCTGCTCAGACGCCATTCAAAAGATCCTTTCGGATTTCGTCTTTGTGGGCCTCCAGGCTCGAAAGGATAAATTGCATCTGGGCGCCCAGGTCTACGCCGCTGCCGAGGGCTTCGGAAATATAACTCACTACCACATCCCCCATCTTGTCGTCGAATTTGGCGGCCAAATGCTTCTTTTCTTCGGCTAGCTCAGCCTCCATGCCTTGGTGAAGCTCAACGCGCTGGTGCTCCACGGCTTGGTGGATTTGCTCCATGGCCTGCGTGGCAACATGACGGACTTCTTCGAGGGTTTTTTGGTAGGCTTCGAGTTCTTCTTCGATAACTTTCGTGGTGAGACGCGATACTTGTTCGCTCAGCCGGCCAGAAGTATTTTGCAGGTCCACGCCAAAGGTTTTGGTGGCCTCATCGATTTTGGCTTCGTAGGCGGCTTTGAGCTTTGTTTCGAGGTCGGCAGCCGTAATCTGGGACACGACCGGCTGGGGCGGTGCGGCCTTGGCAGCCTGCTGCTGCTTGGTGAGGTGGCGGAGCTCAAAGCTTTGGGCGACCACCACAATTATTAGCATCACCGCGACTCCGGCCAAAAATAGAATCAGC
>DATAMV010000061.1:0-9229 GCA_036266515.1 Candidatus Saccharimonadia bacterium | reverse complement strand
CCAGTCCATCTTGGGTACCGCGATCCAGTTCGGGTTGCTCCACCAGTAGTTGCTCTGGGGGAGCTTCCAGCGGATCTGGTCGAGGACGGCGAGGCCGCCCCAGACACCGATCACCAGGACCGCGATGACGATTCCAGCCCAGCGCCCGCTACTGGTGAACAGCAGCGGAATGCCGGTGCCGGCGATCGCCCCTCCCAGGGCAGGGAAGACGCCGAGGTCATGCATCCAGGAGGACGCGGCGTCGTGGAACCCCACCGACGGGCCACCCGTAAGGTGGAAGATGATGCCGGCCGCGAGGCCGATCCCGTAGGCGATCAGGAACCACTTCGTGCCCTTGAAGAACGCCGGTATCTCGGCGCCGTGGTTCTTCCATCCCTTGGCGGCGATCAGGATCACCGCGGTGAGGATGAACACGTCGGAAGCCGCGGACCAACTGATGTTGTTGAACCGCAGTCCGGACAGACTGGGCTGGGCCCGCTGTACGAGGCCCCAGGTGAGGAGCAGCACAGCCGGACTAGCCACGAGTACCAGCAGGACGCTTATGTACGCGCGCCCCGCCTTGGTGTTCGTGGAGATGAGCGTGTAATTGACCACGCCTACTCCCCACGCTAGTGCCCAGAACAGCAGCCTTCCTTGGCCGGCCGTCATAGTGCACCATCCCTTCTTTCTCGAGTTGGGGATTGTAACTATAACATAATTAGAGTTCTTTTAAAAGCTCTGGTATTATGGGTGTAAGGGAGGGTCGCCATGCTGGTTTATGGGGTTGTATCGCCGCATCCGCCAATCATTTTGCCGGAAGTGGGCGGAGATGAATTGAAGCGCGTGCGCAGCACGATCCGGGCGCTTGAGGCGGCCGATGCCAAGCTGGCTGAGGCAAAGCCCCAGGAGCTGATCATTATTTCGCCACATGAGGACCATGGGTTTGAGGTGCCGGAATATTATCTCAGCAAGCACCTGCCGGGCAGTATTCATATCCAAGAAATTTTGGTGACCGGAGAGTCATACCGGTATTACTACAATTACGGGCGTGAGGTGGGCCAGCAGCTGCGCTACGACATGCGGCGGTACGCGATTGTGGCCAGTGGTGATCTGTCGCACGTGCTGCGGCCGGAGGGGCCATACGGCTTTAACCCGGCCGGCCCACAGCTCGATGAGCTTATCGTGGAGGCGATGCGCACGGGGGACGCAGAGGCGCTGCTTTCGATTAACGCTGAGGTGCTGCAGGAGGGGGCTGAGTGTGGCCTGCGCTCGGTGCTGTTTTTATTGGGTGCCTTTGCGGGCATGCGGGCCGAGACCAAGGTGGAGTCGTACGAGGGGCCGTTTGGTGTGGGCTACATGGTGGCAACGGTGGCGCCACATAACGCCGGTAAGCTGACGATTGCCGAGGTGGCGCGTGATGCGGTGCAGTACGGGCTCGAAACCGGCGAACTCCTGAGCTTGCCCGGCAAGCTGCCGCCGAGCTGGCGCGAGCGGGCCGGCGCCTTTGTGTCGCTGCACGAGCCGAACGGCACTCTGCGCGGATGCATCGGCACGATTGCGCCCACCAAGGAGACCCTGGCTGAAGAGGTGGTATCGAATGCGGTGGCGGCGGCCACGCAGGACCCGCGGTTTGAGCCGGTGACGCCAGGCGAGCTCGATGGCTTGGCGGTAAGCGTGGACGTGCTTAGCAAACCGGTATTGGTGCGGGGCAAAGCCAAGCTTGATCCCAAGAAGTACGGCGTGATTGTGAGCACGAAGGATGGGCGCGAAGGCGTGTTGCTGCCTGATTTACCGGGTGTGGATACGCACGCGAAGCAGCTGGAGATTTGCCGCGAGAAGGCCGGCATTGGTCTGGACGAGCGGGTGCAGGTCCGCCGGTTTACCGTCCGGCGATACCAGCTGTAATCAGGTATACTAATTCCAAAGCATAAGGATAATCGTGCCGGCCCCTGATGAATTATTAGATTCTGAGACATCTGAGCCCGAGTCGTATCATAACTATGCGGCTGATCTGGAGAGTGTCACGCATGAGCTCGATACTGAGGATATCGAGCGGCCGGTTTTGGAAGCACGCGAGGCCGGCGAGGCTGAGGTGGTGGTGGCGATCCAGGCGGGCTTGCGTACCGCCATTATGTATGACACGAAGACCAACCTGTCGGACGGAGGTGCCCGTGAGTATTTTGTGGACTGGCTGGTGGGGGAGGGATTGGCACGTGAGCTGGCGGCGGCTTACCCCGAGGTTGCGACCAGCGGTGTAGTAGATGATCGCGGTGTTCGGAGTCCGGTCGATCTTTTGTCTATCACCGACCGGCGGTTGGTTGAATTTGCGACCGGCCAGTCGTACAACGAGCAATTTGAGCCACAGGGTGAGATAAGCGACCTGGCTTTTCAAAAGGCGGTCATGCCACCACGCTATTGGCTGCGGGTGGGAGCGCTGCATCCAGATGATCCCCAGATTCAGCAGCGGGCCTTGCTCAAGGCATATTTTAAGATGCAATCTGACAATAACTACAATCGCGAGCGTGATCCGCACTTGATCACGGGGTTTGTGGACAACGTGGCTGAGCGCATGCCGGACTTGGCCGACAAGACCAAGGGGTTCCTGCGGCGTATGCGTAATATTGGCACCGATAATGTGAGCGTCGCATCACTGGCGCCCGATATTGACCTGGCCATGGCCCAAGCAGTGCAACAGGGTGACATGGAGTTTGCCGGCATATTGATGACGCCTTCGGCTCACGAAACAGACCGCATCGAAAGTGTTTTGGCGAAGCTTGAGCTAGGGGATGAGGAGCGCGAAGAGTTGCGGGGCAAGCTCGGGGAGCTTCACCGGCAGAAATTAGATGCCTACCATCAGGATACGGATGAACATGCCGGTATCTCAGACGACGTTCGCCGTACGCTCCATGAGATTTTAAAGCATGCGGGCGATCCGGCTTCGGCGGCGGAAGTGCCGGCCGAGTTTTGGGAGCGGGTAGGTGAGTTGCCGGATAGTATTGTTCACGCATTTGTGCGCTCACAGGCCAGCTTGAAGAATATCGCTGAATATATAAGTATCGCGCGGGAGCATGGGGTGCTGGACCGGTACGAAATGCTGGAATTTGGTATATCCACTCTAACTGAACACGCGGATAAGGAAGCCTATGCGATTTCGGCCGGCCAGGTTGAGTTTGATCCGGAAGATAGTAGCTCGGTGGGCCGTTATAAGTATTTGGTGGAGTTTCAGGACCCCGCTGCAGCGCTTGAACATGCCCGGCGTTTCTTTGGAGTAGATAACGCTGCGCCCGAAGACGCCGGTCCTTACATAAGGTTGCGAGCGGCTTATTTGCCCGGAGCTGGGCATGCTGGGCTTTTGCAGCTTGATCCGGAGCAAACGGCTTTCTTGGAGCAGGCAGGACCACTTTTGGAAGAGCACGGGTTGGCCGGACCGGAGTGGCTCACGACAGTGGCGAGCGCGATTATGGACAACGACCACCGGTCGAAGCAGCGCGAACGCGTGTTGGCGGCACTAGCTGAACTGGAGGGAGCGCCCAACTTGGAAGACGGCCTGGCCTTCGTCGCCAAGGCGGCTAACCCCCGCAACGCCGTTGAGGTGTGGAAAGAATTTAGCGGTCCGATCATGGAGCTATCGCGGCAGTTGCGCTGGAATTTGTTGACTGATGCGGGCCGCATGGATGAACCGCGGGCTTTTGTGGAGCTGTTTTTGGCCAAGGTTGCCGTTTTGCGCGCACGCCGGGTTTACCCAGAGGATTCAAGCCTTTTGCTGTTTACGAGGGCCATGAGTCAGCTTGAGGCGGGTCGCCCCGAAGACCTTGAGGGAGTGGCCGTCGATGAGGTTGCCGATAACTACCATGTGTCGCATGAAATTGAGGCCAGGATGCGCCCGGCTTTCGCTGCGGCCATCGAACAGCTCCAGAACATTGACCCGGCGCTTCAAGATGCTGAGGGACCCGAGGATTGGCCCGACATGACCGGCCCCACTAAGAAAGAAGACCCGTTTGAAGATTTGCCTGAGGTCAAAGCCATCTTTGCCCGGTTGGGAGTGCCCGATGCGCTGGCCAACCGTATGTATTCGGCCTGGGCGACCTATGACAGCGTTGATTTTGTTGAGCGCAGGCACCATAAAAAACTGCGGAATTTTGGTAGTTATGATATTGACCGGTCGGTGCAACGCAAGATTGACGTTATCCAGCGCCAGCTCGGGGCAATGCAGGATTTTGTTAAGGAATACGGCGTCGAGGAGCTCGTGCAAATTAATGAAATCTTCGGCACGCTGAATTTTGCCCGTTACACCCCGGGGTATTTGCATGAGCAGCTTGAGCGGTGGAACAACCCGGACGAGGTAGTGAAATCGGTGGCGTTTACTGCCCACCTTGACCACAACGGTGCTTTTGGCGGGCCCTTGCTCGACGACAAAGATGAGAGCACAAAGAAGTTTAGGGATGATGATATGGCCACAAAGTTTGGTCCCGAAGGACTGTTTTGCTTTGAAGGTGGTAGTTTTGAAGATGCCCGGCGCGCTGCGGTACGCGTTGCTCAGCGCGAACGCCGGGCCGGCCGGCAGCCGGATGTTAAGACCGCGGTTATTTATGGGCATGCTAATCCGCGTGGTATCCACCTTGGATTCAGGCATGATGGTGAGGGTCGTAGAGTCGTGCACGAGGAAACCGGTGGCCGCATTCCCGAAGGCATTACCGTCAAAAGCCTGGAGTCGGCCTACGAGAACCATACAAAGGTACAACTTGTGGTCCAGCAGCTACTGGGGCCGAATTGCCGGTTTATTTTCTCTGCGTGTAGTGCCGGAGGAGTGCCAAAGCCGCTGGAGGGGGATGAACACCAAGGTGTGCGCCGCAACCTCGGCGAAACCTTTAGCATCGTTTATGGTCTGCGCGTAGACGCCAGCCCGGTGGTATCGTACGGCTTTATAGTTGAACCCAATGGGGATGTGATGTATGAAGGCCGCGACGAGCAAAACTCACGGGAAATGTACGCGGCCAACGTGTACGTACCGTAGGGGGGTGATTTGGCTACGAGAATAATTTCAGCAAATCGTCGTGGGCCACGCCGTTTGAGATGACGGCGCCACGGAAGTCGGTGGAATAATCAAGCTCGGAGCCGTCGGTGGCCGTGACTTTGCCGCCGGCCTCTTCGACGATGAGGTGGACAGCCGCGATGTCGTACGGCTTGACCCGGGGGTGGGGGAAGCCGGCAATGCGGCCGCTTGCCACCATGCAACTGCGATAAACGGCGCCGGAGAAGAGCACGAGTTCTTTGTTGAAGGCCAGAAGCTTTTGCATGAAAGGTTCGTTTACGAGTTTGGCCTTGATGTAATCTGGTGGCAGGGCGACAGGGCCTTGCTCGAAGGTGCGGGTTGAGACGTGGAGGCGGCGCTCGTTCGCGTAGCTGCCCTGGCCACGGACGGCCCAAAATAACTGCTTTCGCAGCGGCTCGTAGGCGACGGCGACCATGGGGCGGCCGTCTACCACGAGTGCGAGTGAGAAGGTGGCGCTGGGCAGTCCGGCAACGTAGGCCGAAGTGCCGTCGATGGGGTCGCAGATCCAGCGCCGTCCGTGGCCGTATTGGGCTGAGCTTTCTTCTTCGCCGACAGTACCATCGTCTGGGAAGCGTTTGGCGACGGCTTCAATGACCATGCGGTTTACTGTTTTGTCGGCGATGGTCACGGGTGTGCCGTCACCTTTGGTTTCGATGTGCTGATCGGCGTCCCAGTAATGGAGCATAATCTCGCCCGCGCGTTCGGCGCAGGTCTTGGCAAATTCGAGTTCGTCTTGGAAGGTCATGCAGCTATTAAAGCACGGAAATACCACAATACGGGCCGGCACAATTAAAAAGCAGCCCGGGCGGGCTGCTTTTTAATTGTGCCAATTGCTAGCTTAGTAGCGGGGGCGGCCACCGAAGTTACCGCCGGTGCGGGCGGGGCGGTCGGTTTGGGGCTTGGCGACGTTGACGGTGAGCTGGCGACCGTCGAGGTCTTTGCCGTTTAGCTGCTGAATGGCGGCTTGGGCCATTTCGGCGGTTTCCATTTCCACAAAGCCGAAGCCCTTGGAACGGCCGCTATCGCGGTCGGTGATAACCTTGGCGGACACGACGGTACCAGCGGTAGCGAAGTGGGCGGCCAGCTGTTCGTCGGTGGTGTTGTAGCTCAGCGAGCCGACAAAAAGTTTGTTGTTCATAATATGATATCTCCTTCGAGAGCCCTGTTATATTGTTTGCTCTGGAATGAGATAATGCGAGGTCACGCCGGGCGCGTGATTAGACAAGATCGACAAGCATGGCTTGTTTCAAGATTGGGGCTATTATAACACTATTCGTCGAGGACGAGAAGAGTTTTTTCGTTCGGCCGGAGGTTGTTGTTGCATCTTGAACTGCGGTGCGGCAATTTTGTCTTTTCAAAAGACCGAAATGTCGACGCTGGGGCGCATCTTGGCGCAAACCGCCATGACTTCGTGGATGGGGTGGGCAAGGAAGGCGTCGAAGAGCTTGGCGTCGGTGCTTGTGCCGGCCTCGATGGCCGGAATGGCCACTTGTGATAAGTTGTAGTCGAAGCGCGGAGCCCACTTGCGTGCGCCGAGGCGGGCGGTGACGGAGCAGTTGTCGATCATATAGGCCACGCCTTTGTAGTCCATGTAGGGGTTGAGGGAGTCGACGGCTTCAATGATGGACTCGTTGGCGACTTCCGAGTAGCAATGGCCTTTTTCGATTAAGAGGTCGATTTGGGCCATCATGGTAGCTACGTAGACACCGGCGGTGACGGGGTGGATTTTGTAGCTGTCGCGGTCTTTGGCTGTGGCGCGGTACTTGGCGCCCGTGACCCACATGGGGGTGGTGTCGACGTGACCCATGGGGTAGCGCTTGTGGCGCTTGGTGGCCATAACGACAGATTTTATTTCGTTGCCAGAGGCGACTTCTTCGTAAATTTCTAGCAGCACGTCGAAAGCGGGATGATAAGCGGCTTCGTAGGCCTTTTGGAACTCGGCTTTGTCGACGTTATCAAACTGGTCGTAAACGGCTTTGATGCCCTGCTTGGAAATGGTTTTGGAGATAGGGCGGGTGATGACTTCGGCGGTGTCGACGAAGGCTTGTTTGGAGCTTGAGCCGCCCGCGACGTAATGTTTGTAGAGCGCTTCGGCGATGCCATGGACGGCGCCGAGCAGGATGCCACGCTCACCGAAGATGTCGGATTTGTACTCGTCGGTGAGGGTGGTCACAAAGCAGTACGGTGCGCCGATGGCGACGGCCCAGCCAATGGCTTGGTCGGTGGCGCGGCCGTCGACGTCTTGGTGGACGGCGAAGCTGCAGTTGATGCCGGCGCCATTAACTTCCTTGCCCTGCTCGTAAAGCCGGCGCACGGACGGGCCCATGCCCTTGGGGCAAACGCCGATCACATTAATGTCGTCTCGGAATTTGTCGCCCATGAGATTCATGTAGCCTACGAGGAAGCCGTGCGACAGGCCAAGGGTAGCGCCCGGCTTCATGGCGGCCAGCACCTTTTGGTACTGTCCAGCCTGTGCGCCGTCGGAGATGAGCAGGATGACCATGTCTGAAGCCTTGATGACGGCGTACATCTCACCGAGCGTGCCATTCGCCTTCGTGAAACCGGCGGCCTCGGCGGCCTTGGCCGACTCTGAACCCTCGCGCAAGCCGATGCTCACGGTGATGCCCGTGCCTTCGAGGCTGTCTCTGAGGTTTTGAGCTTGGGCCGGACCTTGCGAGCCCCAACCAATGACGCCGATAGACTTAATGCCTTCAAACGCTTTGGGTAGCAGCGGGAACAAATTGCGGCCACCTTGCACGATATATTCGGTGCGGTCGGCCATTTTCACGGCTTCTTTCTTGAAGACTTTGGTTTGGAAATCGCGGGCGGCGGTGGTTGTTGGCATAGGGTTTCTCCTTAAGATTTAACAGGGACTTTGGTGCACCAATTGGCATAGGCGTCATCATTGCCCTGGACGACGTTGAAAAATTTCTCCTTGAGTCCCGCCGTGACGGCACCGATTTTGCCATCGCCAATGATGCGGCGGTCGATCTGCTCCACCCAGGCCACCTGACAGCCCGTGCCGGTGAGGAATACTTCGTCGGCGGCGTAGAGCTCACTGCGTTCGATGGGGCGCTCGATGGTTTCAATGCCCATGTCGGCGGCCAGCTGGATGACACTACGGCGGGTAATGCCTTCGAGCACACCTTCGGACAGGCCAGGCGTGATGAGCCTGCCGCCACGCACCAGGAATACGTTCTCGGCGGAGCCCTCGGAGACATGGCCGGCGGAGTTTAGCAGAATGGCTTCGTCGAACCCGCCGTCGGTAGCCTCCTTGCGGGCCAGTGCCGAATTGGCATACCCGCCGGAAATTTTGGCGCGGGTGGGGATAGCATTATCGGATATGCGCTGCCAACTGGACACCACGAGGTTTAGGCCTTTGCTCAGGGGCATGTATTCCTCGAGCGGGATCATGTACAGGGCAAAATCAAGCGTAACGTTCGCAAAATTGGGCCCTAGCTCGGTGTTGCCCACATACCCAAACGGCCGCATATACACGTTGGCTTTGGGCTGGTTTTTGGCAATAAGGTTCAAAATGATTTGTTTGAGTTCGGAATGCGAATAGGGGAATTTACAGCCAAGAATATTGGCCGACGAGAGGAAACGGGTAATGTGGTCATCGATGCGGAAAAATGACACAAAGCCTTTTTCGGAGTTGTAATAGCCGCGGATGCCGCCGAAGAAGGCCGTGCCGTATTGGAGGGCGTTGGTCATAATTGACACTTTGGCGTTTTCGGTGGGAACGATATTGCCCTCAAAGAAGGCGTAGGGAAGTGAGGTGGTCTTCATAGGGCTCCTTTCTTAATCGACTTCCATGCCGCCGCCGCGGATGGCCGGACGGGCAGTGGCCCGCATACGGCGGAGCAGGCGGTTAGTGATGGGCTTAACGTCGGGGTGGACGCCGTGGTGTTTCGCAACCGTAGCCTCCCAGGTTTTGCGGCGGGTAGTGACGGTTCCTGCGTCGCCCAGCTCGGTGCAGTCGAGGGTGTTTTTATTAATGTCTACGACGATGGTGTCGCCGTCTTTCACGAGGGCAATGGGTCCGCCCAGGTAGGCTTCGGGGCCGACGTGGCCGATCACGAGCCCGACCGACCCGCCGGAGAAGCGGGCGTCGGTCATCAAAGCAATCGTGATGCCTTTCTGGCGGCAGAGCGTGGTGATGCGCGAGGTGGGGTCGAGGAGCTCGGGCATGCCGGG
>DATAMV010000060.1:0-3997 GCA_036266515.1 Candidatus Saccharimonadia bacterium | reverse complement strand
AAGTAAGACGAGTGTGCATAGCATTAGTATACGAAAAACCCGCGGTCACTGGCCGCGGGTTTTTGCAGTGTAGCTAAGCTACATCGCTCCGGCTTGATCGTCGGTCGCGTCGCGGGCCTGCATATCAGCCCCACCCTCGGTGGCACTATACTCATTGAGGATTTCCTGCGGGCCGTCATACTCGCGGTCAGGAATGCGCTCTAGGAAGTTCACCACTTCTTGCGTATCCGGACCTTTACTGCGCCGGGCCTGCTCAAGAATCGCCTGCTTGTCTGCCGGAAAATCGATCCCGCTTAGATGTTGCATGATATTGGCGCGGCCTTCGCCGCCTACTCCGCGTGTCATAATGTATCCCCCTTATTACTTAACGCCAGCTTACGTCCCCCGAATCCAAAAACAATTAGGCAAATTAACGACGTTCCGGCCGATTTTCGCAGGACAGTTGTCTCAAGCACCCCCGTATGCACGGTACAATGCCTTTATAAGGCGATTGAAGATGAGGTGAAGATTGCCAACCCGGTTATATCTTGTGAAATAATGATTCTGATGCTATAACTATAAAACCTGTTGTCATCCGCGTTAGGGGAATGAGGTGTATATACGGGTATATCAAGACGGCGCCGTGATAACGGTGACGGCATTTCCTACGGCGAACGACGCGCAACCGCTTTCATGGCGGACAGAGCTCGACCTGGCATCGGTGGAGAAATTCACCACCATGCTGCGGGGCCCTGGCATCGTCGTGGAGCAATGGATGTGCGTGTTCACTTACACCAGCGCCGCCTCCGCCGCAGGAGACGAACCCGACGTCCGGTCGGCTGCCCGGCACCTGCGCCGTGCAGCGTGACGTTTCCCGCTCAACCAGGGACCTGGGCGCTCCGCGCTCAGGTCCCTAGATCGTTTTTATCTCCGAATGTTATTCCTGCATCCGTCCCGATGACACCGCAATCAGCCGCGCAATACCATAGCCCACAATGCCGTACACGAGCATCGCTACTAGTGTTTCAAGCTCGAGCCGTGCGACGCCATAATGCATATTGTAGCCAAACAGGCCGAAAAACGGCGCCACAAACGGGTAGGTCAGTCCGTAAATAAAGCTGGCAAAGGCATTATTCTGATTAGCTCCCAAAAGCGACAGCACCACCCGGATCGCCAGTACCGCAAGCACTGCGCTCGTGATCCAATCAACGATACGCGCAGACGTTACATATGAACGGACCGGATCATTGGAGGCCGTTACGGTTTCGCGTACTGCCCCGCCTGGAGTTCGAGTTATTGCTTCACGAGTTTGATAGACTTGCTCCGCCATAGTTATTATCCTCGTTTAGATACTCACCTTAGCGGACCTAGCGTGCCAAGCCATCTTGTTAATTCACACAAAGAAATACTGATTACCCAAAGCTCTTTGTAATAATGCACAAGTTAGGATTGCGCGTCTTCGGGAAGGTGTTTAATGAACGAATCGGGCAAACTTAGCCGCAGCCGGTCCCGGGTGAGCTTGCGCAGTGGCTCTTTCGTCACCAGATACTCTTCCAAATCAATATAAATCTGAAGCAACTTGCTGGTTTGCTCGGCCGTAAGCGCATGCTCAGTCGCATCCTTGCCGGCCATCCCAGCGGTGACGACGCGCAACCGATTGAGAATGGGCTCAATGTCGCGCGGGCGTGACACCAGGCCGGCTGTATACACCACCACATCCAGCGGGTTGGCTGTGGCCGAAAACCCCCGCGTGAGCTCGCGAAACACGAGCCCGGTGCGCAGAAACGCCATGCTCGCCGCCACCAGCAGCCAGTACGACCAGCCATGGTTGCGGTACGACCACGCGCCGGGCGTGAAGTGTAGTAGCCACAATTGCTGCAGGCCCGCTACCATGGTGATGGTGAAACTCACGAGTAACCAGGTCATGGCCGGCCGGTACGCCGGTCCGAGGTTCGCACGCAGACGGTAGGTGATCATCACAGTGGCCAGCCCCATTGCTTCATTCCAGCCGATTAATGCGTCGTAGGCATGGTCAATAAAATTGGCGACATACGGCCAAAATAGGATAGCGCACCCCACAATTGCCGCCGCGCTTAACGCCACCACCAACCAGGGCTTGGCCCAAATGAGCTTAAGCCCCAAGGTCTGGGCAAATTTGCGCATCCCCAAATACATCGCCAGAGCGGTAATGAGGTAGGGGATAAGCACCAAGCCGCCGCGGGCATACCATGAGGCCCAGGCATCAATCACGGTAAGAAGCGGCAATTGAAGCTGTGCTAAGCCCAAAAATAGCGAGCCAACGGCGATAAGGATGTAGGCTACACGCAAGTCCCGCTTAAAACCGGACAAATTCGTCGCGAAATACCAGGCGGCACCCAGCTGGCAAACCAACGCCGCGACGCACCAGGCAGTCCGAACCGGAAAATATGGGTCGCGGTGCAAAATAAGATGGGGAAGCCCGAAAATTGTCGCCGCAGCGCCGGCCGCAGCCGCAAGGTACCAGAATACAAGGCGCTTATGCATATCTGTATTGTATACCCCCTATTCGAGCTTGTTTAAATCATGAATTTATAGTATAAGTATGCTACCTGTTTCCCAGTGCCTCGAGGAGGCCAACATGTTTGTGCAGGTAGTAGCGGAGGGCGAAAGCCTGAGCGTGTCCGTTCGTCGTCGGGAGGACGACGCCGACGCCCTCGTCTGGGGCGACGACATCGACGCCTTCACGGCCGCGCAGATCGAGCGCGGCCTCAGGTCGAGCGACGCCACGGGTCCCGTGGCCATCACGGTGGCCGCCGACAAGCGGGCGCTGATCGTGACCTACGCCACGGCTGCCGACGCCGAGGCCGACGCCGATGAGGTGGTCGCGATCGTCGAGGACCGTCTCGACTCCTGGCTCGCGGCGCCGGCCGCCTGAGGCCCTCCATACATTCACCCGGGACCGGGGCGCGACGCGCTCCGGTCCCCGACCCGTTTTAGGGCTAAGTGCTACACTAAGGCCATAATGAGGGCACAAACGTGAGAGGTTCCAAAGTAGTAGTTCAAAAGGGCGGCGACGCCGTCTATGGCCTGGGTATCATTGGCGCGCTCGTGTATTACCTATCGCACGCTACCTCGTTTTGGAACGGCGTCCTCGGCATCTTCAAGGCGCTCGTGTGGCCGGCGCTTGTGGTGTATCACCTCCTCGCTCATCTCTATCAATAACCGGCCGCAAAACTAAGAGTAACCATCATGGCATCCTACGCCGCCACGGTACCCGTCGAGTTCAACTGCTCCCAGCACACCGTCTATACGGCGCTCTGCGACCTCGGCCGCTATCCGCAGTGGAATAGCGGCATGACCGGCATCTCGCACCATGGTCCCATGACTGTCGGCCTCACCTACACCACCACGACCGCGGTGATGGGCAGAGTTAACGAAACCCGCATTAAGGTCCTCCACCTCGTGCCCAACGAGTCAATCGTGCTCGAAAGTGAGGCCGGCCTCATTGCCTTCCATGCCGAGTTTCGTCTTACCAAACTCGGCCCCAGCAGCTGTTCGGTGACCTGCGATCTGAGATTTGAATTTAGCAACCTCCTTTTCCAGCTCGCGCGTCCAGTGGTGCAGGCGCTCACCGAAACGCGCATCCGCAGTGATCTGGAAGCCCTGCGGGTGCTGCTCAGCGCCTAGCGCTTGGGGATTTGCATCACCGCGATAATATTACCGGCGGGGTCGGCCATCCAGGCCATATCCGGACCGTAGTCGCCGCCCTTTGCGATGCCTTTGGCGTTGGTCTTAATCTCAGGCATATCGTACTGCTCAAACTTCACGCCCTTGGCCGCCAGCTTCTCGACCGTATCCTCCAAGTCCTCGGTGATAAAATTGAGCACCGTAAACGTGGCCGCCTGATGCGCCGGACCCTTGGGGTAAATCATGACTTCGCCACCGCCCATAAGCTTGAGCCGGAACATCCCCATCTTGGAGTCTTCCTCCACTTCCAGCCCCAGGGTGTCTTTATAAAATGTGCGAACCTTGTCAACAT
>DATAMV010000059.1:0-8290 GCA_036266515.1 Candidatus Saccharimonadia bacterium | reverse complement strand
TCGTTCGTCTATATCCACTCCCTTAGTAAGATCGCGGACCGACACCTCAAAATTGATCACGTGATAGGGTGGCCGGTGCCAGGTCTCACCGTTGGGGATCATCTCCGCACGGCTAATCAGATCATAAATCTCGGCGTGCGTGCGCTTCTTAAATTCAATTTTTTGACCCCGCGTAGAGGTAAATTCGCTCAGGCGCGTGCGCCTGCCCTTATAAAGAAAATGAATATTATTCGTTAGATCAATGTCGTTGTAGGGGAGGGTGAGAGCGGTAATGTAGTTGCAGCCAAGCCGCTTAACGGCTTCCAAGCGGTTCACGCCGTCTACCACAATGTAGCGTCCGTTCATCACGCCCACTGAAATTGGGTTCTTCAGCACGCCCTCGGTTTTGATTTTTCCCATCAGCACGGGAACCTTGTGCTTGTCGTACTCTTCGTACAGGCACAGGTCCTTTACGGGCAGGAGTTTAATATTGCGCAGATGCTCTGGATCTTTGAGGCTATTGCGCAAAATACGTTTCTTGATTTCGGTGCTCGAAATACCCGGCGTGCGCGGGAAGAGATGAAGCTCGACGCCATTGGCCTCGAAGTACTCAAGTGCCTTCGTGCGGTCGGCGCTCTGAAGATAATCCTCGCCCTGAACGATGGCGTCGGGCATCACCCGGTCCCACAGCCGTCGCTGGTCCACGTCGTGGTATTCAATAATTTCATCGACGAACGTTAATGCGCCAATCTGGGCCTTGCGCTCTTCGATGTTGAGGATAGGATAACGGCCCTTTTGCTCCAATACTGATTCGTCGGACTGAATGCCTACGACAAGGTAGTCGCCCATTTTTTTGGCCTGGGTCAAAATATTGATGTGGCCAACGTTTAGTACGTCAAAGACGCCGGACGACATAATTTTTCGCATCATTTTGAGTGTGTTTTCTCCCCGAAGAGTTTGGATAAATCGCGCTAATTGTAGGAGCGTACGGGTGATTAGTCAATCATTGCGCCGCCGGGAGGGCCCGTTTCAGGTATAATTGCCTAACATAACCTCACAGGAGATATTCGTGGCCACAGAAACTCTCGCCGACCCGCAGGCCGTAGCGGCCCGCGCCGCCGAAGACGCCGTTACCGTGCTGTCCGAAGCCATCAAGGCGCGTGGTGTGGCTAGCTGGGCACTGGCCGGCGGCACCTCGCCAATGGCCGCTTACGCCAAACTCGCACAGGAGTATTCGGATGCGCTTGATTGGAGCAAAGTCACTGTGCTGATCGGCGACGAGCGCTGTGTGGCACACGACCAGCCCGATTCAAACTGGGGCGCCATCTCAAAGGTGCTGTTTACGAGTCCCGCTCTCGGCCGCTTGGCAAAGCTCGTGCCTCAGGCGGAAGCAGGGGCCGAAGAGGGCGCTCGGCTCTACGATGAGCTTCTGCGTTCCAGACTGGCCGATGCCTCGGGTGCGCTGCATCTGGACTTGCTGTGGCTCGGTGTGGGGGAGGATGGCCACACGCTATCGCTTTTTCCGGGCCACACCGAAATTGATGCAACGGAGGCGCTCGTGCTGCCTGTGCACGACTCGCCCAAGCCACCGCCGGACCGCATTACGCTATCGTTTCCGGTAGCCGCGGCCGCCCGGGCCGTCGTGATCTTCGCCACTGGTGCGGCCAAGAAAGAGGCGCTCGCTAAGATCCGCCAGGATCCAGCCAGCCTGCCTATCGGCCGGGTCGCCCGTGCCGCCGAAACCGCCGGCGCCCGCGTACTTTGGCTCTATGATGAGGCGGCCGCCTAATCGGCAGCTGCTTTGAGGCTCTTGGAGGCCAGAATTCTGGGAGCAACTAGCAGATACAACCCGGCCACCACAACCACTACGCCGCCAAATGCCGCGAACCCGCCAAAGTTACCCGAGCGGTCGGCAATGAGGCCGTAGGCGAAATACGTCGCAATCGAAAGCAGCTCTACGGCAAACCCGCTCACCGACGTCACGGTGGCCCGTAGGCCGCTGCCAATCGAATGTTGCAGTTTGCCGTCGTAAATCTGCTGGAGCAGGCGGATCAAAAACGAATAGCCCACCAAAAGCAGCACGGCTGCGCCGCCGCCCACGATTCCGGCTGCCAGCATCATGGCGCCCGACAGCCCCAGCATAATGATAAACTTCGCCGACGCCAGCGCCTCAAACCGGTGCGCCACAAAACTGCCGAGCGCGGCCGCGGCAATGGTGGCGCCCACGCCCCAGGCCACTACCGTGAGCCCGGTCCCAGTCTGCTGGATAAAGAGTGGCACATATTCTTCCAAGCTGCCGTAGATGGCGCCAATGAACCCTACGAGCATAATGATGCCAAGCACGGTCCGGTTGTGTACTGCCTCGCGGATACCTGCCCCAAGCATCGCGAAATAGCCAGTATCGGCCACTTCTTCTACCCGCGGCGTCTCCGGCAGCGTAAAGATCACTCCGGCCGACACCAATACCACCGCGATGCTGGCCGCCAAAAGCACGTTGTAGCCCAGCGCAATCGCCACGCCCGCGATCAGCGTGGCCGCGAGGTCGCCGATCATCGCGAAGGTGTGCGCCCGGCCGGTCACTTTCACGTACTGGCGCTCCTGGCCCACGGCCTTGAGCTCGTCGTACACGAGCGCCTCAAACGCTCCGTCGGTGAGCGCACCGCCTACGCCCCACAGCACAAATCCCAGCGCAAACCCGGCGTAGGTGGGGTAGAGCAGCCATACCACAAAGCTTGCCGCCTTCAGCAGCTGGCCGATGCCGATCAAGGTCTTGCGCGAGTATTTGTCGGCCAGCACCCCGGTTGGCACATTCGTCACCAAGTCCACCGCCGACCACAGCACGAGCAGCGTCGAGATCTGAAATACGCTTAGGCCCTTCGACGCCATAAACACGCTGTAGTACGGATACATCAACACGAAATCATCGAGCGCGCGGTACCAGTAAATCCGGCGGATGGTACTTTGGACAGCCACGCGCGCCTACGCCAAGCGCGCCCAGAACGTCGCGTTGACGTCCGGATCGTGCGGGAACATGCGCGCCACCTGCTTACGCAGACCCTCGCGTGTAAACGACCTGAGTGGCTCTTTTTGGGTCAGATAATCTTCAAGCTCGAGGTACACACCAGCCAACTCCACCTGGTCTGCTTCTGAAAGCGGTGCGCCCGGCTGCACATGCAGGCTCACAGTGCGCACGCGGTCAAGTGTCGGGTTGATGACCCGCGGGTTAGTGGCCAGGTTGGCGGTATACGTCACTACGTCCAAAAGCGAGACGTTCTTCAGGGCCGCGCTCTCGGCGTCGAGCTCCCAAAATGCATAACCAGCCCGCACAAAGATCAGCGCACTCACAAAGAACAAAATATTCGACAGGCCACTAGTGTTAAATGGATTGTCATAGCCCACGCCCTGCATAATCATGTATTGAAACTGGGCCAGCCCGTAGCTAAGAATCGCCCCAAACAGCCACCCCATGGCCTGGTTATAGATAACGCTCATCGCTTGCTTGATCCGGTAAATATGACACGCAGCGATAGCCGAGAGCGCCACCTCAAGGGTAGTAGTGCCGAGTGCCATGTGCGCGGCAAAGACCGTTGGCTGGGCTTGTGTGGCATGCTGGGGGACCAAGACAGTAGCAACCGACACTACAACGGCGAGCCAAAACGGGATATATGATGTCCAAAAGCCCTTAATTTCAAGCAACTGCGCAAATGACCGGGTCGAAGTGAAAAATAGAATAGTCGCCAGGACATACGGGATATTTATGAACCCATTGATATACCAAGTAACGTTCAATAAGCCAACCACGGGAAGTTGGATTTGGGCGATCGCAAGCAGTAATAATGCGATGCAAAGGCGAATATAAGGAATACGTAGGGCCGTCTTAAAATGCCGCAACCCCGCCGCAAACAGCCACACTGCCTCCAGCTGAAACACCGTAAATGCCAGCGGGATAGCAATGAAAAGATGGATGCCCAGCTGCGTAATATAGGGATGCTCGGCAACCGGAATCAAAAAAGTGGCCGCCCCCAGCAATACCCCGAATAAGCAGACTGCAATCGCTATGGCCGTGACGCTGTTTTTTGTCATTTGTAACCGTTATTCTTATGATTATGATACACCACCAAACGGGTATTGCTACCATATGACCGGCCGCACGCACGATCTGGCCGCCATCACTGCGCTCGGTGCAGTGGCGCTATCGCAGCCGGTCCACACCATCACGCTTAGCACCCTGCTGCTCGCGATTTTCGCCAACCTCGTCGGCGGCATCGCGCCGGACATCGACCAGCCCACCGCACCACTGTGGCGCAACCTGCCGGTAGGCGGCTACTTCGGCCGCGTTTTCGATGCACTGCTCGGCGGCCACCGCTTCCTCACGCATTCGATCCTCGGCGCCGCCCTCCTGGGCTGGCTCCTGCATGTGGCGCTGGTGTTCTTCCACCCCGTCATGCCGCACGTCAACATCGACATCGTCTGGGCAGCTTTCATGATTGGCGTGGCCTCACATTTGGTAATGGATACGTTTACCAAAGAAGGCGTGCCGTGGCTGCTGCCATTGCCGTTTAAATTCGGCATTCCGCCCGTGAAAGCTCTGCGTGTGAGCACTGGGCATTTCGCTGAAGTGGCTATCATTTTTCCGGCGTTATTGCTTGTAAATCTTTGGCTTTACGCTACTCATTACCAACAACTCGTCGACATCCTGCACAAGCATCTCAGTTCGACCTAGCTTGTCATTGACATTTAGACAAATTAATACTATAAAGATCTTCCACGCTACACAGAGGGAGGCTCCGCCTGGAGGACAACGTGGAATTCGAGCAGCTCAGAGCTATCTGGGAGGCTCACCAAGGTGATGTGGATCCGGAGGGCGCGGTCGCGCTCGAAGGTGGAACGCTGCGGCGGGTCGAGCAATCGGGCCGTGTACGCTTCCAGGTCGAGCAGGGTACGGCGACGGCTTTCGTTTACCCGCACCGACCGGCCATCCCCCACACTTCGGTAAGAGAATTCATCGCTGCCAACACTCCTGGCACCTCAGTCACCACTACCGACAAGGAAGGAGGGGACGAGACAGCGTGACGGTGTGTCCGGAGCGCCCACCCCAAATTGCCGTTATTATTCATGCGGCCCGAGGGCATTTGCAGTACAATACGCGGGTGTTAAGCTCAATTACTTCCACAAATTTAAAAACGCTCCTGGCTCAGCTCGTGGCAATTCCCTCGGTAACTACTGATACCGCCGCCTGTGGTCAGGCCATTGATTGGGTGAAAGATCGGCTCGCCGGGCTACCATTGCATGTAACCGAAACCAGCCACGACGGCCACCCGGCCATTGTCTTTACAACCCAAAAAACCAAGCGCCCGAAGGTCTTGCTGCTCGGCCACCTTGACGTCATCCCGCCGAGCCATCCCCAAGACTTCACCTTGCGCGAAGATAATGGTAAATACTACGGCCGCGGCGCGTTCGACATGAAGTTCGCCGTCGCAGCCTATGTGAAGCTCCTGCAGGATCTGGGCCCGGAACTGCCCAAATATGACCTTGGCCTTATGCTTACAACTGACGAAGAGCCGTCCATAAATCCTACTGCCGCCGAACTGGTGCGCCGGGGCTGGGGCGCCGAAGTGGTGATCAATGCCGATGCCATACCAGACTGGCCCATCGAAGAGGCCGCCAAAGGCTACGCCCGCTACCGGGTCCACAGCCGCGGCGAACGCGGCCACGGCTCACGTCCCTGGCTCTACCGCAACGCTCTGCGTCAACTCATCACCTATTTGCTCGAGCTTGAGGAGCTATTCAAGGTGGACGAGCCGTGCGGCGACGAAGAGCACCGGCACCACACCTTTAGCGTCAATACCATGAGTGCGGGTCTCGCCTTCAATCAAATCCCCGGCGAGGCCGAAGCCCAGATCGAATTCCGGCTCGTGCCCGGCGAAACGGTGGCCGGAACTGAGAAAGTTATTTACGACCTCGTAGAGAAACATAGTGGTGTATCAGTAGTACCACTTTCGGTGAGTAATCCCACCTCCATCGATAAAAACCACCCATACGTCCAGCGCTTTAAACACATCATCGCCGAGACCATCGGCCGCGAGCCGCACTTTTCGCTCTCTCACGGCACTTCCGACAACCCAGCCTTTATAGAAGCGGGCATGCTTGTGCTCATGACGAGCCCGGCCGGCGGCGGCGCTCACTCGGACGGGGAATGGATCGACATCCAAGGCATCCAGGACTTTTACGATATTGTCCGGCGATTTGTCACCGAGGCCGCCATCTTGGCCGGCTGACCTTTTAGGCTGGGCCGAACATGAATTTTCGGCTATAATCAAGCGGTTACTATTCCCGGCACCTTGACGGAGTGGTTACGTAGCGGTCTGCAAAACCGCGTACACCGGTTCGAACCCGGTAGGTGCCTCCAATTTGCTATGAAGAAGCTCATCCGACCCCTGCTCATTGCAGTCGCTGTCTTAAGCGGCCTGGCCTTTGTGTGGGGGTGGGTGCTCTTATACAACACCTTGATGCCACTTTACGGGGTGGTAGGGGAACAAGTTCCCCAGCACGCCATGATCCTAAAGCTTGATCATGCCCAGGGGGCCGTCAATCTGGCACTGGCCCTCATCTGCGGCGGCGCGGTGCTCTCGATCCTGGCACCCATTATCCTTGTGGTACGATATAGCAAGCCAAAATCGAACCCCGAAAACAAGAAATAATCACCCTGGGCGGGTGGTGGAATGGTATACACGGCGGACTTAAAATCCGCTGGCCTCACGGTCTTGCGGGTTCGATCCCCGCCCCGCCTACCAATTTATTTCCGCCAAGCAATTATTGTCCGAAAAAATTGACAGCCCTTCAGATATAGGCGTACAACGAGGGTGGAATGTCAGCTCCAATCCTGTGTGAGAGGAGGAAGGGGCCATGAGTTCCACGCTAGTCACCATTGTGGTGGTAGTCGACGACTCCAGCGTCGCGCGGGCAGCCTACGAACGCAGAGCTTCTGCGATTCCGGGGATGCTCGTGATCGCTGTAGCCAGCGTCGCACTACTTCCACCGGCGCTCCTCGCCGCCATCGAGGCCGGAACGGCCTGGTTGATCTACAAGTTGGAGGACCGGGTGGCGTTCTCGGGCTTTCTGGCAGCCGCCAGAGGACCCCGACAAATCGCCGCATGGCTCGAAGCTACCTAGGTGGCGTGGGCGTAAAGACCCGGGAGCGGCCGCCTGGCCGCCCCCGGGGCACCCCTAGCTAATTGTTCTTAGCCGCGTCAATCACCGAAAGCAGCGTGGCCGCGGCGACCTTGAGCCGCCCATCAGTGCCGGCCGGCGCCATACTCGAATCAATCGTCATTTTCACCACCACCGGATTTTTCTGGTGCGTAATCTGCGCCACCACCGCCGGCACGCTGCCGACCGGCGCATACGTTATGTCATAGCTTTGCGGTACGAACGCAAAAATGAGGCCAAGGAGATCGTTAATGGCACTGAGCCACCGCCGCAGGACGGCCAGGCCGCTACTGGTTTCCTTTACCGAACCCACAACCGTACCGCTCGGATCCAAAATCTCCCAGCTGTCGCGCACGAACGCCGAGCGAAAGCCCTTGCGCTTAAGCGAAAACAGCGCCGCACCACTCGCGCTATCCGTGACATCATACGTGGCTCCGAAGTCAATGATCTGCCGCGCGTGGATCGCGATCAGCTCCTGCGCCATCGTCTGGTCGCGGTATATCCGGATGTCCTCGCGCAGTTTCCAGGCCTTCATTTTGGTGTAGCCCACCACCGCACCCGTTGCCAGATCGGTTATGGCAATCTCGGCTCCCACGAGCTTCCAGAATTTACGGCGCATTTCAAGTTTGGGGAATTGGGCATAATCCATTAAAAATCAGATCCTCACGTTATCAAGCCGGACGTTGTTTGCTATACTATAGGCCAATAAACCTAAGGGTGTCATTATGTCTACCACGTTCATTCTTATTATTGTGGTCATTGTCCTGGGCGGCGCCCTCGTTGCGATCTATAACGGTCTGATCCGCTCGCGTGTACGCGTAGACGAGGCCTGGTCCGACATTAACGTCCAGCTCAAGCGCCGGTACGACCTCATCCCGAACCTCGTAAATACCGTCAAAGGCTACGCCACGCATGAAAAGGAAGTCTTCGAGAAAGTCACCGAAGCCCGTGCCAATGCCATGAACGCCACCGGCATGACCCAGAAGGCCGACACCGAAAACCAGCTGGCCGGCGCCCTCAAGAGCTTATTTGCCGTATCTGAAGCCTACCCGGACCTCAAAGCCAACCAAGGCTTCCAGCAGCTGCAAGACGAAGTGACTGA